>RGOY01000260.1 GCA_010028225.1 Actinomycetota bacterium | reverse complement strand
GGTTATTCCATTGATCGATGGTGCGCGGGAGCGATGACTGCTGTGACGACTCTCGCTGGTTCGATAGCGATGGGTGTCAACCAACTCTGTATCGCTGGAGGCGTTGAACATATGGGTAACCACCCGATGGGCGATGGCATGGATCCAAATCCACGATACCTCGCAGAAAAGCTCGTTGATACCGATGCGCTCTCGATGGGAGCAACCGCCGAACGCTTACATGATCGCTTGCCACATTTAAGTAAAGAGCGTGCAGATTCATACGCAGTGGGTTCGCAAAATAAGACTCAAGCTGCTTATCAACGCGGTGTCATCCAAAGAAATCTCATTCCGATGGCGGTGCGCACTGCTGATCTTGGTTGGGGCGTTGCCACCGTTGATGAACCACCGCGACCAGGAACTACTGTTGAAGCTCTCGGAGCGCTAAAGACTCCCTTCCGACCAGCAGGACGAGTCACTGCAGGCAATGCGGCAGGACTCAATGACGGTGCGACTGCTGCGCTCCTGGCGAGTGAAGCAAAAGCAAAAGAGCTCGGACTCTCAATCAAGGCGAAGATGGTCACGTTTGCTTTTGCCGGCGTCGAACCCGAAGTAATGGGTTATGGGCCAGTCCCCTCAACGAAGAAAGCCTTAGAAAATGCCGGAATGACAATGGATCAGATTGGCCTGATCGAAATCAACGAAGCATTTGCCATCCAAGTTCTCTCTTTCCTGGACTACTTTGGAATTGCAGATGACGATCCACGAGTCAATATCTATGGTGGGTCGATTGCAGTAGGTCACCCACTTGCATCTTCCGGAATTCGATTGATGCTCAATCTCGCTGAAGGGTTCAAAGAGCGTCCAGATGTTCGCTATGGGATCACCACCATGTGCATCGGTCTTGGCATGGGTGGCACAGTCATTTGGGAGAACCCCAACTACAAGGGAGCGAAGTAAATGAGCACTTCTACGTTGACACCTCCCCCTGGCGCACCAGAAGAAGTTGTGACGAAATCTCTCCTTCGAGAGGTTGATCTCACTGCATTTGGATTCAATGGAAAGTTAGCGTTGATTACTCTCGATAATGGGCAAGACTTCAATCGACCAAACACTCTCGGGCCACAGACGCTTCATGAATTAGGCGAGGCAATTCGCGCAGCAGAAGCACTCGATGTCGCCGGAATCGCTATCACTGGAAAGCCTTTCATTTTTGCTGCTG
>RGOY01000259.1 GCA_010028225.1 Actinomycetota bacterium | reverse complement strand
AGGCACTGGTTGTACCCGAAGCCTCCATGTTAACCGACCCAAACCCACCAAGGCGTCAGATTTCCCTCGAAATTAGCCCAGAAATTGGGGCCACAATCCCGGATAATTGTGGGATGAATCCCCTATTGGCAACCCTCCAGCCCTACCCCTTCGAGCGCCTGCGTCAACTCTTTGCAGGCGTCACACCGCCGGCAGACCGCGCCCACATTAGCTTAGGCATCGGCGAACCCAAACACGCCACGCCTGAATTCATCAAAAAGGCCCTGATGGCCTCACTCGATACAGCACTGTCTGGCTATCCAGCCACCGCTGGCGAGCTCAAAATGCGTGAGGCTTGTGCCCAATGGCTCAAGCGCAGGTATCAGGTCGATGTCAATGCAGCATTCTCAGAGAGTTTGATTCCGGCTTTGCTTCCGATACTCCTTCCTTTCATGGTCCTTGCTATCCCACTTCTCGATTTCGCACTCGCGGTGATTCGACGAGTTCGTGCGGGTCGATCTCCTTTTGCTCCTGATAAGAAGCACATTCACCACAAGCTGATGGAACTTGGCAATTCCCAGCAGCGCGCCACTCTTGTCCTCTATCTCTGGACCGCAATGCTTGCGATTCCCGCTATGGCTTCAGCCTTCCTTCCTATCTGGCAAGCGGTGCTGATTGGTGTTGCGCTCTTCCTGCTCTCAATCTTTATCAATAAGTCGAAGTTTGATCTCACGACAAAACGAGTAAAGGTGGATTTTGATGACCGAAGGAGATAGTTGGCGATCATCTCTCTGGCGCGGCGCACTCTTGCCATCACTTCTCACTGCGCTCCTCTCAGTTCTTATCGGGTATCTCGTACGTGGTAGCGCTGGTCTTGCCGCATCTTTACTTGCGTCACTGACTGTCATCATCTTCTTCTCAGTTCACCTGATCGTGGCGCGAATCTCGCGGTCACTTGATCCAGCAAGCACGATGCTCGTTGCGATGCTCTCTTACTTTTTGAAAGTTGCCCTGATGGCGATTTTCTTAATTCTGGTTACGCGCCTGACTGAGCCTGAATCGATCGACCGGACAACCTTCGCGGTAGTGGCGCTCGCCCTCACCACAGCGTGGCTGGCGGGGGAGATTCGGGCCTTTTTGCGCCTTCGCACAGGGCTAGACTCGGGCCAATGAGTCAGAACCCTGAGAACCAATCCAACGGTCAACCCAACGGTCAACCCAACGGTCAACCC
>RGOY01000258.1 GCA_010028225.1 Actinomycetota bacterium | reverse complement strand
GCTTTGATTCTTGGAAAAGCTGCGTTTGGCGAAGCAGGTTTGATTTATCCATTGATCGTTCCAGCAATCGGAATTATTACCGCGATTATCGGTATCTTCCTTACACGTCTTCGCTCTACAGATAAGAGCGCGATGAGCGCGATTAATCGCTCCTTCTACACCTCAGCGCTCATTAGTGCTGTTTTGGTGGGTCTTGCCACATTTACCTATCTCGAAGATAACTTCAAGGCATTCGATGGCGTATCTGATGCAATCCAGAATGAGACGGGAAATCCCCGCGTTCTTGCTCTGGGCTCGGTCATTATCGGTATCGTCTTGGCTGCTGCAATCCAGATGCTTACCGGCTTCTTCACTGAGGTAGGAAAGCGTCCCGTCAACGATGTCGCAGCATCTTCGAAGACTGGACCTGCAACAGTAATCCTTGCTGGAGTTTCAGTAGGTTTTGAATCTGCTGTCTACTCAGCGCTACTTATTGCTGCTGCAGTATTTGGATCCTTCCTTCTTGGTGGTGGTTCGGTCATTCTCTCGCTCTTTGCAGTTGCGCTCGCCGGTACCGGTCTTTTGACAACCGTCGGTGTCATTGTCGCGATGGATACATTTGGTCCAATCTCAGATAACGCGCAGGGAATTGCTGAGATGTCGGGCGACGTCAAGGGTGAAGGGGCGAAGATTCTCACCTCACTTGATGCCGTTGGAAACACCACAAAGGCTATTACAAAAGGAATTGCTATTGCTACAGCGGTTCTCGCTGCTACTGCGCTCTTTGGTGCATTCACCGATGCAATCAAGGCCTCTGTACCAACAGGGACTCAATTGACTGAAGAACTTCAAGGAATTCTCAACGTTGCTGATCCACGTAATCTCGTCGGATTAATTATTGGTGCAGCAGTTGTATTCCTATTTTCAGGACTTGCAATCAACGCCGTCTCTCGCGCTGCAGGCGCAGTTGTCATGGAAGTACGTAATCAGTTCCAGAAATTCCCTGGCATCATGAATAAGACTCAAAAGCCAGAATATGGCCGTGTCGTTGATATCTGTACTCGTGACTCACTCCGCGAACTTGCAACCCCTGGCCTTCTCGCTGTCATGGCTCCGATAGCTGTCGGCTTTGGTCTTGGGGTAGGGGCGCTCGGTGCCTATCTCGCAGGCGCAATTGGTGCAGGCACTTTGATGGCTGTATTTCTTGCAAACTCTGGCGGCGCTTGGGATAACGCCAAGAAGATGGTGGA
>RGOY01000257.1 GCA_010028225.1 Actinomycetota bacterium | reverse complement strand
TGTTGTACCAGCGACGGAGTCAACAAGGGCACGTTTTTCGCCAGCGAGAACATTGAGCAGGCTCGATTTCCCCACATTGGGCTTGCCGAGAATTGCCAAGCAATCCATCAAATCTCGACGCTTGCCTTTGCCCACTTCAGGCAGGGCGTTGATTAGCTTGTCCAGGAGATCGCCACTACCTCTTCCATGAAGTGCGGAGATAAAGTGAGGTTCACCAAGTCCAAGATTCCACAACGCGTAAGCATTTGATTCGTCACCTTCGTTATCAACTTTATTGGCTACTAAGAAAACTTCTTTGTCGAATTTGCGAACGAGTGAAATCATTTCTTCGTCCTCGCTGAGTGCGCCAGTATGCGCATCGACAACGAACAAGACCATGTCACAATCTTCTATCTCTTCAAGCGCGCGCTCGGCAACTTCTCCGTCAATCCCGTTGGCATTTCGATCCCAACCACCGGTGTCAACCAAAATAAAGTCTCTCGAATTCCACGAGGCAAGATGCTCGACGGCGTCGCGAGTGATACCCGGTCGATCTTCCGTTATCGCATCATTTCTTCCGGTGAGCCGATTTATCAAGCTTGACTTGCCGACATTTGGGCGACCAACGACGGCAATACGTGGCAAACCGAGAGCGCCACTTTCACGCATCATTGTCCAGATATGTTCGATCGTCTCCTCGAGGTTCATCTCTGAGGAATCGACGACGATGGCGTCCGCAGCAACTGCTAGTGGCGAGAGTGCTCGATTCGAATCCTTCTGGTCGCGTTCTGCAAGATCACGTGCAGTATTGGAATCGTTTTCGTGACCAAGTTCTGCGCTTCGCCTCGAAGCTCGTGCCCCCAAGTGTGCCTCGAGAAAAAGCTTGAAATTGGCCTCAGGCATGACTACCGAACATATATCTCGTCCCTCAACGACTATCCCGCGAATGGCTTTGTCGATTAAGTGACGTTGCAAACGAAAAAGATACTCACGAACTAGTGGATGAGCGGCAATTTCACTAACACGCGCAGTTACTGGTGCTTCCCTAATAAATGCCGATGAGTCTACTCCGTCAATCAGAAAAAATTGATTATCGGGATCCGTCGAAACTTCAAAATGGTGCTCATCAAGAGTCTCGAATAATCCTTCAAGTGATTTTTCGGTATTGCGAATGGAAAGAGCAGTAACCATGCGATAAAGGGCGCCGGTATCGAGGTATTCCCATCCTCCTCTACGGGCGAGCCCTTTTGC
>RGOY01000256.1 GCA_010028225.1 Actinomycetota bacterium | reverse complement strand
GCAGTTGCTCATGTTTGGATTGAGTGCCCACTTGATTCGAAGGCGGTTTCGAGACTCTTTGCCACCCATCCGCCCATTCAAGAACGTATTGAGACCCTAAGAAAACTAGAAGGCGGCGTCCTCTAGGGCAGCTCTACCAAATCCAATCTCTTATCAATCCTCTTTACCTATCGGAAAATGCAGAGTGAAGGTAGAACCGACCCCCATGGTTGAGTCGACAGTGACATCCCCACCGTGGGCTTGCATTACTGCTTTTACTATCGAAAGGCCGAGTCCACTTCCTTCACTCTTTCGCGTTCGAGTGCGCGATGAATCTGCGCGGTAGAAGCGTTCGAAGATTCGTTCGAGATCATGCTTATCGATTCCAGGTCCATTATCAGCGACCTCTATTTTGATCTCATCTTCACTTTCCGTTAGAGAAACTTGAATTGAACTCCCTGCAGGTGTGTGATTTCGCGCATTTTCAAGCAAATTCGCCACAACCTGGAAGACGCGGTTTCGATCACCCAAGATGAAGAGTTCCTCTTCGGGGAGAACGAGTGAAATCTGATGTTCGGGGCTCGATGCTCGTGCAGATTCTGATGCCGAATGGATCAACTCATTGAGATTGACTGGTTCTCTCTCAATTTCAGGCGATTGATCTAACCGAGCAAGGAGAAGCAAATCCTCGACCAAAGTCCCCATCCGGATTGATTCATCTTCGATACGTCCAATCAATTCACGGGTCTTCTCTTCACCCGTTACCGCACCCTGGCGATGAAGTTCGGCAAAACCACGGATTGCAGTGAGTGGAGTCCGAAGTTCGTGGCTGGCATCCGCGACAAACCTTCGTAACTTCTCTTCACTCTTTACTCTCACGGCAAATGAGTCTTCAATTCGTGTCAACATCTGATTGAGTGAACCTACAAGCCGTCCTACCTCAGTCTCTGGTTTCGCAATAGGCAATCGCGCAGAGAGATTGCCCTCGGCAATTGCTTCAGCGGTACTTTCTACTGCTGCCAGTGGCTTGAGACTTATTGTGATTGCACGCCGTGATAAGACAATGATCAATATCATCGTGGCTACACCAATAAGAAGCATCAAGTACTGGAGCCTGGCGATACTGTCGTCTACATCCTCTAGCGAGATAGATGCAATCACAATCCCGACACGTGAGGGTAGCTCGAGTGCAAGTACCCGGTAATGAGAATTGCCAGATTCGAAAGTGAAAGGAACGCCATATGTATCTCG
>RGOY01000255.1 GCA_010028225.1 Actinomycetota bacterium | reverse complement strand
ACCACAAATCTTCGTGGATCCAGCCCTCGTTGCAGGATTCCCTCAACTTGATGAACGAGAATAGAGAGTTCAGCATCGATTACAGCTTTAAAAACTTCACTTAGCTCGTGATTGCCGGTTTGGCCTATGAGGCGAGTGGCAGTCTCATAGTCGACTTCTTGTTCCCGTGAGCCGGCGATCAACTGTCCCAGAATAGAGAGCGAGTCGCGGACGGAGCCTGCTCCTGCAGTAACGGCAAGCTGAACTACATCTTGCGGGAGCGATACCTTTTCTGATTTAAGAACTTCTTGTAGATGCTTGAAGAGTGTCCCGTTTGATACAAGCCTGAACTGATAGTGATGAGTGCGAGAACGAATTGTTGGAATAACTTTTTCAGGTTCAGTGGTAGCGAAAATGAAAATCACATATGGGGGTGGTTCTTCGACGATTTTTAAGAGGGCATTTGCGGCAGCTGGGCCGAGTTGATGAGCCTCATCAATGATATAAATCTTGTACCGACTTTGAACCGGAGCAAATAAAGCTTTGTCTCTCAATTCCCTCGCATCATCAACAAGACCGTGGGTCGCTGCGTCCATTTCGATGACATCAAGGGATCCCGGTCCGTTTGCTACCAAGTCACGACAAGACTGACAATTCCCACAGGGTTTATCAGTCGGTCCCTCTTGGCAGTTGAGTGACCTCGCCAAAATACGTGCGCTAGAAGTTTTTCCACATCCTCTCGGTCCTGAAAAGAGATATGCATGGTGAATCTGTTGACTGCGAATCGCACCAGTAAGAGGTGAAACGACGTGATCTTGCCCAACAACTTCTTCGAATGAACTGGGACGGTATTTGAGAGTGAGAGTGAGGCTCACAAGACCCCTTTCACAATCGATCAGCCGTCAAAGAAATATGAACTTACCCTTAAGGACTCCTCGTGCACCCAACGAGGTAGACCGACCTTTGCTGCCTTCCGGCCCTGGAGGATTTGGTTCCCTGTTGCCGCACGAGGAATCAAATCGAAGTCTAGATGTTCTTACCGACTAGACTCATCCATCTCAGTTTTCGTCGGTTACAGTGAATTGGTGCTGATCTGGGGCTGAGTGCTCTTCTGGAGGATTCGCATAGCGGCCGAGTGCGCACGCTTGGAAAGCGTGTATAGGGAAACCTATCGAGGGTTCAAATCCCTCATCCTCCGCGGTAATCGAAGGAATCTTAGGGAACTTTTTTTCTGGCGGTGGCGGTGGGATTTGAACCCACGGTTGAGTTTCCCCAACACGCG
>RGOY01000254.1 GCA_010028225.1 Actinomycetota bacterium | reverse complement strand
CTGGCCTCGCTAGCGACCTTTTCGTTGTACTTCTCTTCATCCTTCTCGGCTCAATCTTCGTAGCTGCCGAGATCGCCCTCATCTCCCTTCGCGAAGGCCAGATCAAAACCCTTAGTGAAAAGGGCCGCCGGGGCCGCCGGGTCGCCTACCTTGCGAGCCATCCCAAGAATTTCCTAGCCGCAGTTCAGGTCGGAGTCACGCTCTCCGGATTCCTTTCGGCTGCCTTTGGCGCAGACCAGCTAGGGGACTATCTGATCCCGCAACTTATAAGTTGGGGTCTAACTGAAAATATCGCAGGTGCGCTCTCATTAGTTCTTTTAACTTTGTTGATTGCCTATGTCTCTTTAGTTCTCGGTGAATTAGTTCCAAAGAGGGTAGCGCTCCACAAAACCGAGAAGATCGCCCTAGCGGTAGCAACCCCAGTCTCAATCATCGGAATCATCTTCCGCCCTCTTATCTGGCTGCTTGCACATTCCTCTGATCTAGTTCTACGAGCATTTGGAATAGACCCCAAAGCATCTCGAGAAGAGATAAGTGAAGAAGAACTTGTTGATTTGGTGACTGGACACAAGGCGCTGACCGAAGAAGAACGGGATATTGTTGAAGAAGTTTTCAACGCGAGTGATCGCTCAGTCCACGAAGTTATGGTTCCAAGAACTGAAGTCGATTTTATGGATGCAGCCCTCACATTAAATCAAGCGACTTCAATTGCAATCGAAAAGGCTCACTCACGCTATCCAGTTGTGCGGGGAAGTAGTGATGAGGTAATCGGATTTATTCATGCGCGAGATTTATTAGAGCGACCCGATAACAGCAAAACTGTTATGGATCTCGTCCGCCCAATTATTTTCTTACCGGGAACGAAAGGCGTGCTCCCAGCCCTTACTGAGATGCGTTCAAAGCGACAGCAAATCGCTATCGTCTTAGATGAGTATGGTGGTACTGACGGAATTGTCACCATGGAAGATTTAGTAGAAACTCTCATCGGTGACATACACGACGAATATGACGATCACTCAGAAGAGGTCTCAAATACCCCTAAAACCGGCGTCTTCGAAATCGACGGACTTATTGCACTTGATGACCTAGCGGAACAGACCGGTGTTGAGGTTCCCGAGGGTCCATACGAAACACTTAGCGGTTTTGTGATGCATGAGTTAGGGCGCATTCCAGAGGTTAGCGATCTTCTAGAAGTTGAAGGTGCCCAGATCAAAGTTCTATCCATGGAAGGGAAAAGAGTCGGTTCGCTACTGCTTACGAGAACCGCGAATTGAACTTTACTGAGAGAA
>RGOY01000253.1 GCA_010028225.1 Actinomycetota bacterium | reverse complement strand
GATCTTCCTTGTATTCGTGAATTTGGATTGAGACCACATCGACTCTTTGATACTGAGTTAGGGGCGCGTTTGGCTGGTTTCCCTCGCGTCGGTCTTGGGCCGTTAGCCGAGGAGCTACTTGGACTCTCTCTCGCAAAAGAACATAGCGCAGTTGATTGGTCGATTCGGCCGCTACATCCTGAGTGGCGCGCTTACGCCGCTCTCGATGTCGATGTTCTCATCGATCTCTATGAGGGAGTTTCAAAAGCACTTAACTCGCAAGGAAAAGCGAGCATCGCAGAAGAAGAGTTCGAATCAATACTCAAGGCACCTCCACCTGCAGCGCGGAAAGATCCCTGGCGAAGAACTTCAGGAATGCACAAGGTCAAAGGACGTCGCGCTCTCGCCCTGGTACGAGAACTCTGGCTGACTCGAGATGCATTAGCCCGCGAAATTGATATCGCGCCCGGTCGACTCTTTCCAGATCTCGCGATAGCAGATCTCGCTCTTGCTGCCTCGCAGATGAGCGCCGAACAATTTAAATCTGCGGGAAGTGAGATGATTCGAACTCTCCCTAGTGCGCGACGAAAAGGAATGGAACAGTTAGGAAAGTGGACCGAGGCGATACTTCGCGCGCTTGCAATTGAGGAGAGAGATCTACCACCAATGCGCTCAGCAACGGATTCGCTCCCTCCGGTAAAAGTTTGGCGAGAGAAGGCACCCCTTGCCTATGCACGTCTGACTCACGCAAGATTTCATCTTCAAGCACGTGCACACGAATTGGGGATTCCACTTGAAAATCTAATTTCGCCAGAGTCGGTACGAAGACTCATCTGGAGCAGTGAGAGAAGAGAGTTCGATTCTGAATCCGCGAAGGAATTCCTCTCCGAACTCGGTGTTCGCCACTGGCAAGTGAACCTTGCTTCCGACATCATCGTCAGGGCGCTACAAGAGAGCGAGCCATTGCTGGTCAATCCGATCACGGTCGATGGGGAGTCAGCAGATTCTCAGTCGGAGGAAGAACGCGAGGCGTGACTATCCAGCCCCAATACTGACGGGTAACATGCACCGTGACCCTGGCCGAGTGCCAAGGCACGAACCCGCAGCAAGTCCCAAAGATTGGATATGGCGATGGCAGTCAATAACTCCGAGCAAACTGGTGAGCATCAATCGGCTACGCAACCACGAGTAGTTCTTGTCGATGCAGTTCGCACTCCATTCGGAAAAGCGGGAAGCCTTTACGCTGGAACTCGCGCCGATGACATCATGGTGCGAGCGATTCGCGGATTACTAGAGCGAAATCCGCAAGTAC
>RGOY01000252.1 GCA_010028225.1 Actinomycetota bacterium | reverse complement strand
GCAGCCTGTCGATCTTTAAATTCTACAAATGCTGTTGCTAATTCTGGATTAGATTTCATTGCTTCAGCAATTACTGCAACTTCTGAAGATTTAATTCCTAAATCTTGTGCAACTTCTGCCTTTGCTTCTTGTGTTAATGCAACAAGAGTTTGGCTAACTGCAGCAATTTGTTCTTTAGATAATACAACTAATTTATTATCTTTGCTTGTTAAATTAGCTATAACTCCAGATAAATCTTCTGTGGTCCCCGTTCCTTTTTCAGGAATTAATTCTTTTAAATCTTTATCTATTATGATACCATTATCTTGTGATTCTTCAGAAGGTTCAATTGGAGTTGGCTCTGGTTCAGGAGTTGGCTCTGGATTTATATCCGTTGGCTGAGGTGAAGGCTTTGGTGAAGGCTCAGGAGTGGGCTCAGGATCAACAGTTGGTTCTGGCTTCGGTTCATCTGTGGTTTCAGGCGTTGGCTCAGGAGTGGGATCGGTTGGTTTTGTTTGCTCAGGAGATGGTTCAGGACTAGGTTCTGGTGAAACTTCTGGACTTGGTTCTGGTGAAGGTTCTGGACTAGGCTCTGGATCTGGACTTGCAACAGGGGTTGGTTGATTTGCTGCAGCTGCAGCAGCCTGCGCTAAAGCGGTAGCAATTTCCCTAGCCATTTGTTCTTCATAATATTTCCAAGCATCATCAATTGCATCATTTAAATCAATAATTGCTTGATCATATGCACTATTAGCATTGTTTTTAGCAGTTAAAGCATTTGCTGTATTTGTTACTGCAGTATTATATGCTGTGGTTTTTGTTGTTAATGTTTGATTGTATGTAGTTAATTTAGAATTTTCTGTATTGTATGTAGCAAGCTTAGTATTATATGTTGTTAATTTAGTATTATAATCTGTTTGTGCCGTCGCTTGTGCAGTTACTGCTGCATTATATGCATTAATTTGTTCTTGTGTTGGTGAAGCACCAGAAGAAAATGTATTAAGATTACAACTAAAATTAACTCCCCAGCCACCAGTATAGTCACATCCTGCTCCAGTCCATCCACCAGGAATTGCCCATCCAAGATGATAATATCCTGGACCTCCGCCGTTATACCACCAAATTTCTACATCTAAAGTTTTATCCTGGCTAACATCATATATTGGAGAATATGGACTCCACGTAGAACCCTGTTCACGCCAATTATTAATTGCTAATTGTCCATCTACATACATTCTAAATCCATCGTCTGTATAGCCAGCAAATTTTGTTTCTGTCCAGTGTGAGGGAACTGTGATAGTTCCAGTAATTTTTACTACAAAATCATAGTATCTTCCACAT
>RGOY01000251.1 GCA_010028225.1 Actinomycetota bacterium | reverse complement strand
GCCATTGACCAACCTCGCTAATAAGGCTTCAAGTTCGGCAACTGCGGACTTAGGCGATACAACGACAAACTTTCTCGTCACCGAGAGAAGAACTCTTAAGAGCCTCTGCACACTGGGAACTGCGAAGGCTATTTCGGAAAAGGACTCGTCCTCTTTAACAATTTTGCCGCCCTCTCGTTCGAAAAATGGTGCGAACTGAGTCTCAACTCGCACAACGAGAGTGTGAAGCAATTTGTGAATTCCCTCGAATTCCCTTTGGACATCTATAGGCTCGTCATAGAAATCTCCATCAACAGCTTTGATTGAACCAAGAATTTGAAAGAGATTAAAAGTCCTTACTGCCTCCTTCTCATGGTCAAAACCAATCACAAACCAATCTTCGCCTCTTCTGCCGATAGGAAGACTTCGATCACTCGATGATCGGGCAAGTCGATCCCATGCTTAATTTCGCCAAAGAGTGAGTCATCTGACGGGTCTTGCCCAGCACTAGCGGCGATAATTCTTCGCTTGAGCCCGATGCGTTCCCGTGTTTCGACTTTGCTTCGCATCAATTCAATAGCAGCGCTTGCGATCAAGTATTCCTCGGAGGTGAGAGACCCCAGTTGAAATCCATACTCAGATTTCGAGATGCGATAGCCCTGTTCATCATCAAAGAGTGGATCAAGAGATGAGACCTGAATCGCTATTCCTACTCTTCGCAAATCTTCCTTATCACGTTCAAACATTCTTTCGCGCGCTTCGATAGAACCTGTATAACCTGGAATTTCTTTGAGGATTTCGCTTTTCTTCATAAAGCTCTTCGTGCCAAGGAGGGCAATGACTAGATTGAGAAGTCTCTCCGTCTTCTCATCAGTACCAAGGCTTAAAGAATCCTGGCGGTCGCTCACTACCCTAGGCTACTTACTGGATAACCTCGTGGAAGCAATCCGATCTTCAATCTTGATCGATTGTCATAACGAAAAGATAGCCACCTCTCCTGCTAAAGTTGCGAGGCTACGAACCAGCCATGACAGGGAGAGATCAAGAATGAAGAAAATCCTTCGAGCGTCAATCGCTCTAGCCCTCTCGATTACCCTCTCATTTACCCTCTCGGCGTGTGGCACAGGCGATGAGTCAGGAGAATCCATGAACGCCTCTTCAAATATCCCGGTTGTGACCGGTAACTTCGGCGAAGAACCCTCGTTCGAAATTCCGTTGACTGATCCACCAACAGAACTTGAGATTGTTGATTTAGTCATTGGGACTGGTGCGACGGTGAACGCAAACTCTTTTCTCACCGTCAATTACTCGCTCAAGGCATGGACATCTGGCCAACTTGTT
>RGOY01000026.1 GCA_010028225.1 Actinomycetota bacterium | reverse complement strand
CGAAGTTTTATTTGGAATCAGTCCATACCGGATGAATTACGTGGCCGCCTTGCAGGAATTGAAATGATTTCCTACCTCGTCGGGCCCCTAGGTGGACAGGCACGAGCCGGTGGCATGGCAGCGATGACTTCACTTCGAACGTCAATCGTCGGGGGCGGACTTCTCTGTATCGGTTTTGTCGCGCTTATTGCTTCTGCGATGCCAAAATTTAGAAACTATGATGTTCGTACAAATGAGTTTGCTGTCAAAGAGGCAGAGATAAGGAAGCTTAGGGAAAGTGCCGAAAGCTAAGCGATAGCTACTTTCCTAATAGTCGTGAGAAGAATCCTTGAGATTTCACTTGGTTGTCGTGGCCTTGGCACCTTTGAGACTCGGGAATGCCGTGAAGTGCTTCTTCAATGTGTTCGCCACAGCCAGACCACGTTGTCTTCCCACAAGTCCTGCATTTAACGGGTGAACACATTTTGACTCCCTACGCTCTTTTGCTATTCGCTTAAGTAGGAAATATACCGTGTTCAAGAGATGTCTCCTTAAATGCCACCTGAGCAACTATAGGATCGAACCATGAAATCGCTGATGCGGTTCGCACCCATTGTCTTCGTCTTGCTCTGGAGCACGGGCTTTGTTGGCGCAAAATACATATTGCCGTTCGCTGAGCCTTTTGTCTTTCTCACCATTCGCTATGCAGTTGCCACAGTTTTACTCGTGGTGATCGCCAAAGCGATAGGCGAATCACTTTCGCTGACTCGCGACAAGGTTTGGCAATCGATCTCGGTCGGAGTCTTTCTCCAAGTCATCTATATCGGTGGCGTCTTCTATGCAGTCCACTTGGGAGTTCCTGCTGGAATCACGTCAGCCATTGTGAGTCTGCAACCCATCGTGGTCTCAGTTCTTGCCGTGAAGTTTCTTGGCGAGAAGATTCGATGGGTTCAGGCTGGAGGTCTAATTCTGGGACTTCTTGGTGTTTCTCTACTCCTACTTCCCAAAGTCTTTACCGGTGACTTTTCACCAAATTTCTCAGGAGTCGGCATCTTTTCCTGTTTTCTCGCACTTTCGGGCACAACAGCCGGATACCTCCTTCAGAAGAAATCGGGGACGGATATCCCATTCCTTCCGGGAACGGCGGTTCAGTTCGCTGCAGCGACTGTCATCTTCGCTCTTGCTGCAACCTTTACAGAGGAGTGGAAAGTCGAAGTCACAACTGAGTTCTTGTTCGCGCTTGCTTGGATAGTCATTGCACTATCAATCGGATCTATTTTCCTGCTTTTTTATCTGTTGAAACACGATAGTGCCAGCTCAGTTTCAAGTCTCTATTATCTTGTTCCACCACTGACAGCAATAGAGGCTTTCGTTCTCTTTAGGGAAAAGATCTCACCCATTGGTCTCTTTGGAATGGCACTCGCCGCTTTGGGGACCATTCTTGTCACTCGCAAAGGTAGAAGTTAGGGCTTAATCTACGGAGTACTAATGTCCTTACTTGCAAACTTTAGATTTGCAAGGATAAGAAAGAGCAAAGCTCCAGAAAGAAGTCTCAAGTTACCCTGGGTATCGAAGCCTTCAAAGAGTGGATTGCCGCCAAGTGCCCACTCCATGGGGTTGTAGGGAACTATAGGATCAAAATCATCAACTAACCCGGAAAGTGAATAGACCAAGAAAGTGATGAGTGCAAGGCCAGTGACAGCGCCGACTGCACCACCCTTCTTTCTGCTCATCGAGCCAACAAAGAACGATATTCCAGCAAAGAAGAGGCCAAGCGCGATGCTTGAAGCAGTTCCTGCGAGTAGCTTCGATAGCGAAATCTCGAGATCGACTGCGCTCTTGAGCACAAGGATGTTAGCAACAGCAAGAAACGCTAGGAAGAATATCGCAGTTGTCGTGGCTGAAATCTTTGCAATCAAGATTTGAACCCTCGAGATAGGCAGAGTGAGTAGAACATCGGCAGTTCCGCGATCTTCTTCTTCGGCAGATGCACTTGCACCCCATGTTGCACCTACTGCGATAAGTACCAGTGGAATCATCATGCTGTAAAGCTCTGTCCCGAGAAATCCCGGACCAGTGGTGTAATCCTGCATACGAAATATCTTCTTGATGGCATCAGGGTAGGCTTCAAGAAAACCCTGAATCGCAGTCGAGTTCTTCGAAATGCTTGGGTATATCGACATTTGAAGTGAGACTAAAGCTATGAGAGTGAATGACCATGCCAAGAGAGTTTTCCAGTGGTCACGCCAGGTTTTCAGATAGATGGTCATCATTGTGAAGCCACCAAGTCCAAGAAGATCTCGTCCAATGAACTCTCTTGAGTCCGAACCTCATCTACCCCCAACTCGACGGCGCGTCGAAGGAGATCATGTTCTGACCCCGTAATAACGCAGTGCATTGAATGGTCTGAGATTGCAACCTCTTTGATGTGATCGATGCCATTGAAGTCAGAACTTGAGATAACCCGATCAAAGTGAAGTGAAATCTGCCTCCTGGCTCTGGCCTTTAGCGATGCTATTTCATCTATAGCAATCGCTTTTCCTTGATTGAGGATTGCCACACGATCTGCCAGATGCTCGACTTCGCTCAGGATGTGTGAAGAAAGAAGAACGCTTGCGCCTCGAGCTCGACACTCATCGAGCATGATTTCAAACTCGCGTTGTACTAGAGGATCAAGTCCACTGGTCGGTTCATCAAGGAAGAGAAGATCAGGTGAGTGCATAAATGCTTGGATCAGGGCAACTTTCTGACGATTTCCCTTAGATAGGTCATGAATGTGTTGATCGAGCTTGAGATCTAATCGTTCAGCATAAATCTCGATCACACTTCGAAGATCTTTTTTCCTCATCTCTGCCATGAAATGGAGATATCCACGTGCTGTGTAGTTGTCATAGAGTGCTGCAATTCCAGGTAAGTATCCGATTCGATTTCTAAGACTCAAGTTCTTGATGGGAATTTCTGTACCGAGTAAGTAGGCACGCCCATTCGTGGGTTTGATCAATCCCAGGGTTGTTCGTATTGCCGTCGTCTTTCCAGAGCCATTTGGGCCTAGAAAACCAAAGACTTCACCAGAAAATACCTGAAAGGAAAGGTCAATGATGCCGCGCGTCGGGCCGTACCACTTCGTGAGGCCTTGAAGGTCAATCGTGACGGGGCGTTCTCTTTCCGCCATAGACTCCTCGACTCAGTAAATAAAAACTGTGGTCTCAGTATCTGTTGTAAAACTCACGATTGACCGACGATTCTCTCGCTGGGGGCGCTCAACCTCACTTCTTCAAGAAGCTCTTTCTTGGAAAGTTATTTTTGTAAGAGGCCTGGATTCACGCCAAGGCCCATCGAAGCATCGAGAACTGCGCCATGAAGTGGCTTTGCAGCATCGGTAGTAAGGAAGTGTGCAAGAGCAGCAATCTCTTCTGCTTCAATCATTCGCCCCTTTGGCAGTGCCGCTATCAACTTCTCTCGTGAGAGCGAATCAAGCCCAGCAAGTGTTGACGCTTCAAACATGGGAGTAGATGTAGCGCCAGGACAGATAGTGAAGACGTTGATGCCGCTCTGAGCGAGATCGGCAGCAAGAATGCGTCCCAGAAAAGCGATGGCTGCCTTACTCATTCCATCTGCGTAACGAAATCCAGGTACTTGAGTGATTCCGCCACCTACGGAGGAGAGGAAGATGATGGTTCCTGAGTTACGTTCTTTGAAGTGGGGAAGCAGGAGCTCGTTCAGCCATAGTGTGCCAATAGCATTTATCTTGATGAGCGCTTCATCCTGAAGGTGCGCTTCATCACTAACTCTCTTAACCGTTGCTGATCCAACTCCAGCATTGTGAATGACTATGTCAGGAATGTAAGGAAGAGCCTTGGCAAGAGATTCAATCGAAGCACGATCGTTGAGGTCGAGTGGAAAGGCTCGAGAATTTGCGTCAGTCGAGCCAGGCGAATCGCTCTCGATGCCACTTAAATAGGTGAACCAAACAGTAAATCCTTCGGACGAGAATTTTCTGACCATGGCAGCGCCGATACCGCTGCTGCCGCCAGTGATGAGGACTGTTCGTGCCATGCTTTGAAGGGTACACCGATAGCCAGTTCACATTCTGACTTTGACTAACTGGAGTAGATTTCTCAACGTGTCATCCCAGCCAAAGAAGAAGAGAAACTCGAGAAGGCGCGAGCGAATTCTTGAGTTTCTGCAGGGGATTGAGCCCTTCCTCAGCTCACAAGCAATTCATCAGATGCTCAAAGCCCGAGGAGCTTCGATGGGCCTTGCCACTGTCTATAGGCAACTTGAGAATCTCGTCGATGAGGGAGAAGTGGATTCAATCCTCTCTCCATCGGGTGAGAAGTTGTTTCGTCATTGTGGAAGCGATGGTGGCCACCATCACCACATCATCTGCAAGATTTGTGGAGCATCACGGGCGATTGAAGTAGAAGAAGTTGAAGAGATGGCAGAGACTGCTGCACAGCGCTACAAATATTCTGAGGTCTCACATAGCCTGGAGATTTTTGGCATCTGTGAAAGCTGTGCCAGGAAAGAATAGAGCTGAAACTTGTCATCAACTTTGAAAAAAGTTTTCTTAACTTTCCCCGTTGTTATTCTCTTGAGCGCAATGGGTCTTGCCCCATCACTAGGCCACACCTCTCTCGTGGTAAGTAACCCAGAAGCTGGGGCTGTTCTTGCTGAGATCCCAAATGAGATCACACTCACCTTTGATGAGCCGTTATTGATTATCGAAGGTCGAGAAGTTAACTACATGACTCTGCACAATCCATTGGGCCAAGAAGTTGCCTTTGACGCGATGCAGGTAGATGAATCAAAACTGAGTGGATTAATTGAAACTTCAGAGATAACGAAAGAAGCAGTCTCTATCAATGGGAAGTATCACCTCACCTTCAGGGTCGCAGGAGAGGATGGTCATGTCATTAAGGGAGAGTTTTCCTTCTTGGTATCTAGTAGTGAAGGTGTGGATGGCACTGATGGTGAAGATCTCCCTGCCGCCGGGGAGGGAGTCGAGAGCGATTCAGTCACTGGGGCGCAGGAGGTGACTCTTCTTGCCTTAATCGGCCTCGTTGCTCTCGCCATGGTCTTCATCTATCTTCGTGCTGGAAGAAAAAGTTCAAGTTAACCTGGATTTCATCTTCTTTTAGCGGAGAGGCGTCGATTGACTCTGCACTTCAACTGGAAAATACGGCTATGAGAAGTTTGCCTACGAAGTTACTTGCTGAAGCCCTTGGTTCCGCCTTCCTTTTATTATCCATAGTGGGTTCGGGCATCATGATTGCTGGTGCAAGCCAAGATGCTGGCTTGCGGCTTTTTGTCATCGCGATGGTCACAGTCGCAGCGCTCTTTGTTGCGATCAACCTCATGGCCCCACTCAGTGGAGCCCACTTCAATCCAGCAGTTTCGCTTGTCGCGCTGATCCGACGCGAGTTAGGTATCGTCGAATTCTTTAGCTATCTCTTGGCACAGGTCGCTGGTGCGAGCCTTGGCGTGATTCTTGCCAACATTCTCTATCAACTTCCTGCTGTCGAAATCTCGACGACTGAGCGCAGCGGTACCCATCTCTTCATCTCAGAGGTCGTCGCAACCTTTGGACTCATACTTGTTGTCTTCGCAACGTGGATGAAGATCTCAACTATGGCAAGGGCTTCTCTAATCGTCCTTTGGATAGGCGGTGCTTATTTCTTCACCTCCTCTGCCTCTTTTGCAAACCCAGCTGTGACAATTTCGCGGACCTTGACTGATAGTTATACAGGTATTGCTCCATCTTCTGTCCTTGCATTTATTGCTGCACAAGCGATTGGTGCGCTTGCGGCACTCTTTGCGGTCACCCTCTTTTCTAAATCTCACGATAATGGCTAAGAAGACGGTCCTCTTTGTCTGCGTGCATAACGCAGGTCGTTCGCAGATGGCTGCAGGTCTGTTGAAAGCACTTGCGGGAGATCAGGTTGAGGTTCTCTCTGCTGGTTCGGCACCAAAAGATTCGATCAATCCTCAAGCCGTAGAAGTCATGAAAGAGATTGGGATTGATATTGCCAACGAAAAACCCAAGGTGTTGACCACCGAATCGGTCGTCGCTTCTGATGTAGTGATAACTATGGGGTGCGGCGATGCCTGTCCCTTCTTTCCGGGCAAGCGATATGAAGACTGGGTCCTTGATGATCCTGCAGGCGCATCGATTGATGAAGTGAGGCGAATCAGGGATGAGATTCGAACTCGAGTGGAGAAGTTGATTACAGAACTTCGAAATAACTAGAACTGAGTTTGAGTTAAAAGATAGGTCGAACCTCTGGATTAGGACCGCCGCCGACATTTCCATAGCGGTGGTGTGTGATGGAAATACTCTGTTCGCGAAGCCAACGCGTCATCTCCACTGCACCGGCTTGAGTAAGCGGGCGGGAATCGATGGATATTCCGAGGTCGATCAAGGCTGATGTAGGCGCAATCTCACCACTGAGCCAGCGGACTTTTGCCACAGGATTGTTTCGCGCGAAATCTAGAAAATCACTCTGACTCTCGTTATCACTCATCACGACTTTGATTCCGTGCTCTCGTGTCAGCCAACTAATGAAGAGTCGCTCGGCATGAGAAGTGGAAGCATCCACTCTCACCAGAATCGGATCAGAGTACTTTCGGTAGCGCAGGTAGTTTCGCTCGACCGTGAGTGTGGAGGTAGGTGTGACCTTGGATCCAGTTCGCTCCCACCAGATCTGAGCAGAACGTTGAGCTGCTGGAGCGTCAAGGACGAGTGGCCAGTTTCGTAGCTGTTCGATGTAGTGAGGGCCACCTGCTTTTGATGTAGGGCCGACGCTACTTCGTTTCCAACCACCAAATGGTTGGCGCTGAACTACTGCTCCCGTGATCGCTCGATTGATATAAAGATTTCCTGCCTCGACCCTACGAAGCCACTCTTCGCACTCTTCTTCATTGAGTGAATGGATACCTGCAGTAAGACCGTAGGGAGTGGAGTTTTGCCATTCAATAGCGCTCGACAAATCTGGAGCACACATGATGGCTAGGACTGGACCGAACCACTCATTGAGATGGCTCCAAGAACCTGGTTTGACTCCGATTTTGATTCCAGGTCGCCAGAGTTGTCCGGCAGGATCAATAAGTTCAGGTTCGACCAACCAACTCTCACCATCATCTAGTTGAGTGAGCGCCCGAGAAAGTGCGCCCTCTGGTTTTCGGATGACGGGGCCAACAAGAGTTGAGAAGTCAGTTCCCGGACCAACAACAAGTGATGAGGCGGCATCTTTGAGTTGTCTGATGAAAGAGGGGTGATCGTGTATCGATTGATCCACGATCGCAAGCGATGCAGCGCTACATTTTTGCCCCGCATGAGAGAAAGCGGAGTGAATAAGGTCTTTCACCGCAAGATCTATATCGGCAGATGCCGTGACAACAATTGCATTCTTACCGCTCGTCTCGGCGAGGAGTGTCATGCCAGGATCCCATGAAAGAAAGAGGCGGGCTGTTTCAAAGCCGCCCGTCAGTATTACCGCATTTACCTCATCATGAGTGATCAAATATTTTCCATTGTCATCATCTCGAGTCGGAACGAAATGTAAGACCTCTTTCGGAACCCCTGCCTGCCAGAGATGATTGACCGCGCTCCAAGCTACTGCAACGCTCTCTGGCGCAGGCTTGAAAATCACTGAGTTTCCAGCAGCAAGAGCAGCGAGCACTCCGCCGAGTGGGATCGCATAGGGGAAATTCCATGGTGGGACGATGACGACTATCCCCATGGGAGTTGAGCCTTTACATGCTGCGAGAGAAGTTGAGGCGTAATAGCGTGCGAAATCGATTGCTTCACTTATCTCAGGATCTGCTTCAGCAACGGTCTTTCCAGTATCTCGGGCCATGATTGAAATCGTTTGCGATCGAGATGACTCCATGATCTCTGCTGCTTTGTAGAGGATCACGCCACGTTCTTGAGCCCCTAGGGACTCCCAATCGACTTGTGCTCGCTTTGCAATGCGGATGGCACGATCGATATGGACGCGATCAGCAATCGAGTAGTGATACCAAATCTTCTTCTCGGCGCTATCGGAAAGATTGGGATCACTTCCTTCCTCGGTCTCACTTGTAAGTACTTCATCGCCACCGATCATCAGTGGGATATGAAGATTTGTGACAGTTTGGATCCCTTTAAATGCTTTGACTAGCTTTGCCTTGAAAATCGGATCGGTGAGATCACCATCTGATTGATTGACGAACTTACCAAGTTGATGAATCCCATGATGCGAGTCACCCATAGCGTGATGTCGAATGGATTGAGTCGAGATGCTCTCTCGTGAAGCAAGAGCTGTCGCAAATCGATCTCGTTGCTCCAAGAATTCTCGACTTCCTGGTGTGATCGAGAACGAGGCGCGGAGATAGTTTTCCGCCGAAGTATTCTCATCAAGGCGGCGTACGAGATAGGCGACAGCGCTCGGGAAGTCACTCTTCTTCGTCACCGGCGTATAGAGCAGAACTGACCCAACTTCTTCAGCCACTGCAAGGGCTTCACCGTTGGCCATTCCTTCAAGCATTTCGATATCAATCATCTCTGAGAGTCCACGTGTGGAGGCGAGCTCGAGAGCCCAGACGATGTGAAAGAGATTGTGGCTTGCTATTCCAATTCGTAGTGCACCTTTATTGGCGGCAGTGAGCGCGGTGTCGATTAACTTAAGGTAACTAGCATCCACATCGGCTTTAGATGGATATGTCGCCGGAAGGTGGCCGTGATATTCGGCCTCTGCCTTCTCCATCGCGAGATTTGCACCCTTGACGAGACGAATCTTGATCACGCCACCACCGTGGGATTTGCGATCCCTTGCCCATGTCGCAAGCCGGTCAAAGTAGTGATGCGAATCTGGAAGATAGGCCTGGATGACTATGCCCGCAGATAGTGAATGGAATTCACTTTCATCGAGGATTCGCTGAAAGAGCGTTACCGTGATTTCAAGGTCTCGAAACTCTTCCATATCGAGATTGACGAAAGCGTTCTTCTTCATAGCAAGGCGATAGAGAATGCGCATCCGTTCTGAGACGCGAGTGATAGAACCTTCGGTATCGATAGTGACTATCTGACTGATAATCGATGAGACCTTCACCGAGACGTAGTTGACCTCATCACGCGAGAGCATCTCCACGACAGATTCGAAGCGAGCTGTTGCTTCTGCTTCGCCGAGAACGGCTTCACCAAGAACATTGATGTTATTGGCGACCTTCTCGCCCTTTCGCTGGATGAGGTGTCGTCTGAGTCGTTTTGACTCTGCACCGAGGATTGCTCGTTTACTTGTAGAGCGCACTTTCTTTGTGACTGCCGAAATGACAAGGCCAGGTGCAATGAGTGTGGCTAAGGATGCGAACTTGATGCCAAGGTAATTGAGAAGTCCAAGGTGGATGGAAGCGTCTTTCGAAATCTGACGAAATCGTTTTGCCGCATCACGTTTCTTGACGATGCGGATTACTTCATCAGTAAGGCGGACTGTGACATCGACAGCGCGCTGATCTTTAAGTAACCGGGCAAATTGACGTCGGTGGGCTCGGTCACCGCGACGCCGGAATTTGCGCGATCTTTGGAGGAGTTTCGCTACACGTTGTGAGATCAGGTCGACCTCGCCGGTACGCTCCATTGCGTTCACCGCGTCACCATACTGAAAGGGAGTATTCATCTCCTTTTTTCTGGGCTTTCAAGGCTCTCCTCACGTGCCTCGGTAGGCTGGGCCCATGACAACGGAGTCACCACTTGCCACCGCCAGGGCCCAATTAAGAAGTGCTGTAGAGAAACTCGATCTCTCTGAATCGATGTGGAACACCCTCTCAACCCCGCGGCGGATCTTGGAAGTGGCGGTCCCGCTTCGACGAGATAGCGGTGTAGTAGAGATGTATCACGGCTATCGCGTCCAATACTCGACGACGCGGGGTCCATCCAAGGGTGGAATCCGATTCCATCCAGATATTGATCTTGATGTCTCGTGAAAATGAACGGCTCACTCGGCGATACACCTCAGAGATATTGCCGATCATTGGACCCGAGCGAGATATCCCCGCACCAGATGTTGGTACCGATGAGAAGAACATGGCGTGGATGATGGATACCTATAGCGTCAATGCCGGCTTCTCGGTGCCTGGTGTGGTGACGGGAAAGCCGATAGTCCTCGGAGGTTCGCTCGGGAGAACGAGTGCGACCGGCGATGGTGTTGCGATATCGACTCGTGAGGCTTTGAAAGATCTTGGGATCAAAGTCGAGGGAGCAACGGTTGCGATTCAAGGTTTTGGAAAAGTCGGTTATTGGGCGGCTGTAGCTCTCGAGTCGATGGGGATGAAAGTGGTCGCCGTCTCTGATGTCTCTGGCGGAGTCAAGGACTTTGGTTCAATCGCAGAACTTCGATCTCATATCGCAACCGGTGCCACACTCTCGACATACGAGAAAGGTGAGCAGATCACCAACGATCAACTCTTACATCTCGATGTTGATGTTCTAGTTCCTGCCGCGCTCGCCGACGCTATCAATCATCAGAGCGCCAAAGAGATAAAGGCAAAGATTGTGGTTGAGGGAGCAAATGCACCAACGACGCCTGAGGGTGATCAGATCATGCGTGATAAGGGAATTCTGGTCATCCCGGACATTCTTGCTAACTCTGGTGGTGTGATTGTCTCTTATTTCGAATGGGTTCAAGATAAGCAGAACTACTTCTGGAGCGCAGATGAAGTAAGAGAGAATCTCGATTCGATGATGATGCGTGCCTTCGCAGAGGTTCGAGCGCTTGTGAAGGAAAGAAAAGTGAGCTGGCGTGATGCAGCCATGATGATTGGCGTAAGTAGAGTCGCAGAAGCACATAAACTTCGCGGTCTCTATCCGTGAGTTAGGGCGAGGAATTCCACAATGGTGATGGAAGTCGATGGGAAGCAGTATCACGTCCGACTGGGTCGAGGCGATGTAGGAAAGTACGTACTTCTTCCCGGGGATCCGGGTCGATGCGAACATATTGCTGCGCTCTTTGATGAGTCGAGACTTGTTGCATCAAATCGCGAATATGTCACCTACACCGGCAAACTCGACGGCGTTCCTGTCTCTGTGACATCAACCGGCATCGGCTGTCCTTCAGCTGCGATCGCAGTCGAAGAGCTCTATCGATGTGGAGCTGATACTTTCATTCGAGTAGGGACTTCGGGTCACATTCAAAAAGATTTTGTCTCAGGCGATCTTGCGATTATTTCTGCTGCAATTCGAGATGAGGGGACCACGAAGCATTACCTTCCAATTGAGTTCCCTGCAGTCGCCGATCTTGATGTGACTCGCTGCCTTCAAGAGGCTGCGAAAAAACTTGGTGCAAGACATCGAACTGGAATATCTCAATCGAAAGACTCGTTCTATGGCCAACATGAGCCAGAGCGAATGGGCGTAGCGGATGATTTATTGCAGAGATGGCGAGCATGGGAAGTTGGAGGCGCACTCTGTTCTGA
>RGOY01000250.1 GCA_010028225.1 Actinomycetota bacterium | reverse complement strand
TTACAGCAACTTTTGGATTTACCGTGATGGACAAAGTTCTTGTACCGATGGCACCCACTGAGTCTGTTGCTCTCACTGTCATGCTGTAGGTGCCTGCTGCGGTCAAACTTGAAACAGACACGACGCCAGTGACTGCATTGATTGTTATACCTGAAACAGTCGGTGTTATTGAGAAGGTCTTGTTACCCGTTCCTCCTGATGCTGAGAAAGCAGGCGTTGTATCGGCTCGCGTATAGGTGGTAACAAGTGTCAATGAGTCTCCCGAAACTGTGACCACGACATTGACTCGTACAACTATGGTGTCATTGGAGGCTGCTCCTACAGCGTCCGTGACTCTGATGATTGCGGTGTAGGTATCGGCGATAGCAGCAGAACTGATTGTCACGACACCGCTAGAGCTATTGATGGTCAATCCGATAGTGCTTGCGCTACGAGTGGCACCCGATGAATCGACGACACTCAAGATCGAGAAAGTTTTCGTTCCAGTTCCATTGGTACTTGAGAAGGCTGTTGAATTTCCAGCAACCCCTTGTGTGGTCTGAATGTCTGATCCTGAGACGATCGTCAAAGTCTCATTAACGGTAATGACGACTAACTTCGTGCCAGTCTCTCCAAGAGAATCTGTCGCTACCACCGTCTCGTAATAGGTACCAACCGCCAGAGATGAGTCAACAGTGACAATCAATGAAGTTGAATCACTATTCAGAGTGAAGCTAACACCGGAGTTAATCGGATTGAGAGAGAGCGTTACCGCCCCGGTTCCACCTGATCTACCGAAAGCCGATGACTGCGTTGCAAATCCATATGTTGTGGCAATGTTTGAACCGGTAGTAACCGTCACAGCCGCGTTGACTATGACGCGGAATGCTCGTGTTGCAGTGGCCCCTGAGGTATCCGTAGCTCTAAGCGTGCGGTTATATGTTCCGACAGCAAGAGTCTTGCTCGTTGAAATCACACCCGTTACTGAATCCACAGTAAGGCCAGTTGTTGCCGCTTCAACAATTGACCATACGAACGGCGCTGTACCCCCCGTTGTTGTGAAAGCGGTAGAGGAATCAGCGCGGCCAAAGGTGGTCGTGATATTTGATCCACCGGTAATGGAAATTGTCGCATTGACGCGGATAGTGATTGAAATCGTTTCAAAAGCTCCGACAGAGTCATCGGCTCGCAAGATGACCGTATAGGTATCGACTGGGGTCGCGGAATCAATCGCCAACAATCCCCCACTAGTTATCGTGATACCAGAAGTTGAACTTCCACCTTGAGCGCTCTTGCTGGCAATTGTCCAAGTCTTTGCGCCAGTTCCAAGGGTTGCAAGGTAGGTTGATTGGAGTCCCCTGCTATT
>RGOY01000249.1 GCA_010028225.1 Actinomycetota bacterium | reverse complement strand
CACGACCGACGGGATGACGCTCTATGTCAATGGTGCTTTCGACAGCTCCTACACGGCGAACAAGGCTGCCCACGGTGGCGACGGGTCGGTGAACATCGGTCGTTTTGGCGTCGGTAACTTCCTCAATGGCAAATCACCCGATGTCGGAACTCCGCCGCGAGTTGATGGCGAACGAGTTGAACACGAGAAAGTCAAAGCGGCGCTCAATCAACTTAACGGATCTCGCATCGGTGCGATTGGCGATGCACCGAATGGATTTACGCCGTGTAAGTACGACGCAGAACTCCTAAAAAAGTATTTTGGACTTACTGTGGTCAGTCGTGAGTTAGGAAATCTCTTTGATTCAATACAAGGGGTTGACGATGTTCAAAGCGAGGCTGAGTACCAATCTGCGCTCAAGGCACAACCATCGTTGGAAAAAGTTCCCGCCGACCAAGCACGGACCAACGCGAAAGTAAGGACGGCTCTCTCGGATTGGATCGAAACTAACGAGCTTGATGCGATAGCGATGCGGTGTTGGCCAGAGTTTCCAACCGAGTTAGGCGCATGTCCCTGTGGTGCGATGGGGCGGACCGCAACAAGTGGCACTCCTGCCGCATGCGAACGTGATGTCTATGGTGCAGCAACGATGTTGATTCTCGAGGCACTTGGATCAGGCACGAATTACCTTGTTGACACAGTGGATCTTGATGAAAAAGAGGGAATCATCAGGATTTGGCATTGCGGTTCAGCTTCTACTGAACTTGCTGCCGATCCAACGAATGCGATTCAGTGGCTTCACTGCAATCGCAAATTAGGTGTGGCCGGGAACTTCGCTTTGAAGCCCGGTCCAGTTGTCCTAGTCCGTCTCGATAGCGATACGGACTCAGGCAATGCAAGCAAACTCCGATTAGTCATGACAAGTGGTGAATCGCTACCTGCCCCTAATCGGTTTCAAGGCAATACAGCAACGGTTCGAACTAGTGCACCGGCACGGCAGTTGATCAATGCTTTGATCAGCAATGGTTTCCCTCACCATACTGTCGTCTCGTGGCGTGACATTCGTCCCGAAGTCCGAACATTGGCGGATCACCTAGGAATTCCGCTGATGGAGTGGTAATCAAGTCGATTCACCACGATCCCTACCCGGGTAAAAATATGAAGGAGAAAGAATGAAGAAGATACTGAAAATGGTGATTGCACTCCTCTTTGCAATCTCCGCTTCAGTAGTGCCAATTAGCCAGTCCCTCGCTGCTGGTGAGCGACTTGGCGCAACGTGCACTACCGAAGGCGTCTTCACCGGTACCAAGTCCACATCACTTGTCTGCGCCAAGAATGGAAATCGTCTTGCCTGGCAGCGCGTGAAGTTG
>RGOY01000248.1 GCA_010028225.1 Actinomycetota bacterium | reverse complement strand
GCAAAAGAGGCGCTGTCACTTGGCGTAGTGGATCGAGTCTTCGAACCAGTCGACTTCTTAGAGAAGTCATTTGGTTTTGCTGCGCGAATTCTCTCTGGGAGTGAATCCATCACAAGACAAGACTTCTCGAAAGATGATGAGGGCTACAAGCGGGCCATCGAACAGGGCCAAGCGATGATGAAGAAGAAATATGGCGGTGGCGATGTTGCTGCACCGATTAAGGCTCTCGAATTGATCAAGGCCGCACAGCACTCCACGCTTTCGCAGGGGTTTGATGCTGAAGATGAGACTTTAAGTAATTTGGTGATGACCGATGCCGTCCGCGCATCGCTCTATTCATTTAACTTGATCCAGAAGAAACGTAAGAAGGTCGAGGGAGCGCCGAAAGCGGCTCTTGCTCGCAAGGTAACGCGCTTTGGCATCGTCGGTGCTGGATTGATGGCATCCCAACTAGCCCTTCTAGTCATCAGAAATCTCAAAGTTCCGGTCGTCATCTCTGACTTGGATCAAGAGCGGGTAGATAAAGGAATCTCATATATTCACGGCGAGATCGACAAACTTGTCACTAAAGGTCGCTTGAGTGAAGAGGGCGCGCATCGCCTCAAAGGGCTCGCTATCGGCTCCGTTGATAAGAAGGCATACGCAACATGCGATTTCATCATCGAAGCAGTCTTCGAGGAAATGAGCGTCAAAGAAAAAGTATTTCGTACACTCGATTCGACGGTACGGCAGGGCGCGATTCTCGCCACCAATACGTCGACACTCGACGTTAACCACATCGCAGGCTTTACCTCCCGCCCACAGGATGTCATCGGCTTACACTTTTTCAGCCCAGCGAACGTGATGCGTTTACTCGAGGTGGTGCGTGGCGCGAAGACGGCGCCTGACGTTCTCGCCACCGCTATGACGCTGTCCAAGAAAATAAAAAAGACGGCTGTAGTGTCGGGTGTGTGCGATGGCTTCATCGGCAACCGAATGATCCATCACTACTCCGCACAGGCGATGCAGATGATCAACGAAGGCGCGAGCCCCGAGCAAATCGATCGTGCGGTCGAAAAGTTCGGCTTTGCAATGGGGCCGTTTCGTATGGGAGATCTTGCGGGCAACGACATCGGTTGGCATATCCGCAAGCGTCAGTACGAAGAAGGGTCTCTCAAAGTCCGGCAGGTCATCGCCGATAAGCTTTGCGAGCTGGGGCGTTTTGGACAAAAGACCGGTGCCGGTTGGTACGACTACAAAAAAGGCGATCGCACGGCTTATCCATCGACGGTGGTTAGCACGATCATCGATGAGGCGCGTAAGGCCGCGGGAACACCGCTTCGAAAGCTCGATGATCGTGAGATCGTAGAC
>RGOY01000247.1 GCA_010028225.1 Actinomycetota bacterium | reverse complement strand
CCTGTTAGACCGGCATCACCCATAGGACCACCGATCACGAATCGACCTGTGGGATTAATTAGGACCCGAACTTTTGATACATCAAGGTCGAGATCGCCAAGAACTACATCAATCACATGTTCCTTGATCTCTGGCGCCAACTTGCCTTCGACATCAACAGATGATGCATGCTGGCTAGAAATGACAACGGTGTCGATTCCGATCGGCTTATCACCGTCATAGGCAATCGTTACCTGAGTCTTCCCATCAGGGCGAAGATAAGGAAGAACACCGCTCTTTCTCACCAAAGTGAGTCTCTCTGCCAGTCGATGAGCCAACCAAATCGGCAGCGGCATCAAGGAGGGCGTCTCTCTGCTTGCGTAGCCAAACATCAATCCCTGATCACCGGCACCTTGGAGATCATAAGGATCACTCGATTGTGTGACGCGCTTTTCAACCGCGCTATCTACACCTTGAGCGATATCACTTGACTGTTGTCCGATTGAGATCGAGACGCCACAGCTATTCCCATCAAAGCCTTTCTCAGAACTGTCATAGCCAATCCCAAGGACGGTGTCCCTGACTAAAGACATGACATCAGCGAAACCATCAGTTGTGACTTCGCCCGCAACGTGGACCTGTCCCGTAGTGATCAAAGTTTCAACAGCAACACGTGATTTTCTATCCTGGCGTAACAAGTCGTCCAATATTGCGTCAGAGATCTGATCAGCAATTTTATCTGGGTGACCCTCAGTGACTGACTCGGAGGTGAACAAGCGAACTGCTTTACCCATGACTTACCCTTTCTTTAATCTGGTCTAACAAAGTGTCAGCCAGTATCTCCTTCGTGACTTCATCGACCTGGATGACGATTCCCTCTTTAGTGATAATTGCGCCACTCGTCGTTTCAGCGCCAAAAACTTTGCCGTTGGAGACGTCATTAACGTAAATCAAATCTGCACCTTTTCTTGCGTAAAAAGAAAGGGTTACAGTCTTGCCTAAGAATGGAATACTATTCACTGTTTCAAGACTTTGTACAATTCTAATAACTTCAGTAGACGTATTACCAGAATCCCTAGCAACTCTAGAACAGTATTGAATGAATGGAAGGTTTGTTGTATCGTTTGTTACTTGACGACTAATAGTCATACCAGTAGCATTTCTTGCTTGATACCACCTATCGGCTGTATACGCTAAAGCAGATGCTGAGTTGGCAAAACTTGTTCCACGTTGCCAAATATCAAAAGCACCATTGATGACTGGGTTATTGGCGCTAGGTATACTACCAAAACTTGCGGTTACATTTGCTCTTGTACTTGGCATTAGTTACCCCCTAAGAGTAGTTTTGCTTCATCTTCTGTGATTCCTAGTT
>RGOY01000246.1 GCA_010028225.1 Actinomycetota bacterium | reverse complement strand
CCGGCACCTTTCTATTCCTTGGTCCGACAGGTGTTGGAAAGACCGAACTGGCAAAGGCTCTCGCTCATTTCCTCTTTGATGATGAACGCGCAATGGTGCGTATCGATATGAGCGAGTATGGGGAGAAATTCTCTGTCTCACGGTTGGTCGGTGCGCCTCCTGGATATGTCGGCTATGAGGAAGGGGGACAGTTAACGGAAGCAGTTCGACGTCGCCCTTACTCCGTGATCCTTTTAGACGAAGTCGAGAAAGCGCATCCCGAAGTCTTCGATCTTCTCCTTCAGGTATTTGATGATGGACGCCTGACTGATGGTCAAGGACGCACAGTTGATTTTCGAAATGCAATCATCGTGATGACGTCGAATCTCGGCTCTAGCTACCTTGCAGATTTAGAGATGGATCGCGAGGTCCGAGAATCTCAAGTCATGAATGTGGTGCGTCAAAGCTTCAAGCCCGAATTTCTCAATCGAATTGATGACATAGTCCTCTTTAATCCATTGGGGCAGGATGAGATCGGATCGATTGTCGAGATTCTCTTCAAAGAATTTGCCCAGCGGCTTGAGAGTCGAAGAATCACATTTACTCTGGATGAGAGCGCGAAGTCCTGGCTCTCGCTCCATGGTTTTGATCCAGCATTTGGCGCACGACCTCTTCGAAGGCTTCTTCAAAAGGCGATTGGGGACCGAATAGCTACGATGTTACTCAAAGGAGAAGTCACTGATGGTGACCATATCTTGATTAAGGCCTCATCAGAGGTCTCAGAATCTCTGGATTTCATCATCTCTCGCTAACCTTGCTCCCGATAATGTGATGAGGGAGATGAAGGTGATGCAAGGGTGATGCCAGAAGTTCGTTTTGCTAAGGCTCCACATAGCCTTTATCCCTACTTTGCAGCAATTTTCGTGGCACTTCTCTTGATCTCGAATATTGGCGCAGTGAAGTTAATCGAGCTAGGCCCAATCATCACCGACGGTGGGGCGATTCTCTTTCCGCTTGTCTATATTGTCGGAGACATCCTCTCTGAGGTCTATGGGTTCAAGGCTGCGCGTCGAGTCATACTCATGGCCTTTGCAGTATCAATTCTTGCTGCGGCCACTTTTTATATTGTTCAACTAGCCCCTCCAGCAAGTGATTGGGAGAATCAAGTCGCCTTTGAATCAATACTTGGATTTGTGCCACGCATTGTCCTGGCTAGCGTGATCGCTTTCCTTGTGGGACAACTTCTTAACTCCTACGTCCTCGTTAAGATCAAGGAGCGAACCAGAGAGAAGAACTTATGGCTTCGCCTCATGGGATCTACTGCAGTGGGACAGTTCGCCGATTCTCTGATCTTTTGCACTATTGCCTTCTA
>RGOY01000245.1 GCA_010028225.1 Actinomycetota bacterium | reverse complement strand
GGCCGCTACTGCATTCGAGAAGATGACAGCCTCTCTAATTGGCATTCCCCAGATACGTGTCGCGACGAGGGCGCCGTGAAAGACATCGCCAGCACCGAGAGTGCTCAGAACATCGATTTCAAATGCCGGTGCCCTTCCTTGCGTGGTGCCATCAGAATAAGCACTTCCTCGATCGCCATGAGATATCACGACAATATTTCCGTCGATTGATGCAGTATCAAGTTCATTGGTGATTTTCTCTGAAGGAACGTATAGGTCGAAATCTTTAGCTCTAACTCCTTCGATGGGATAGCCAATGTCAATGGAGAGTTTCGGTCCTGACCCTCGTGACAATCCCCATGACTTAATTACCTCGGCACCAAAGTGATCGACATGTACCCATGATGGGTAATCCTGCACCGGCTTATTCGGCGCAACCCGCTCTGGCTTTACCATGATGGCACGAGAAGATTGACTTTGCGAGACGACGATGGTGCTCTGTGAAGTCAGGCCATTACTTCGCTCGACAAGATTTGTGTCGACTCCTTCTTGATTCAAGACGTCAAGGACAAAATCGCCTGCTTGATCCCCACCAATCACTGTAGAGAGTGAAACCTCTACTCCTAGGCGAGCCATCGTTATCGCCGCAACCGTCGCTGGACCGCCAACTGATCTTGCGCTTTCAAGTGCAAGTACTCGCTCATCACGTTCTGGATATCGATCAACAAGGACGATGTTGTCGACGGTTGCTAAGCCAACTGCAAGCACTTGACCCATACTCATCTGCCATGTTCCTTCTTGAGGAACTTGGCCCAGGCATCCCTAGCGTTATGAATATGTTGGATGATCATCAATCGTGCTTTGATTGGATCGCGATTCACGATCGCTTCGAGGATTATTCGGTGCTCTTCTTCCGATTGATCTATACGACCTGGCAATTTCAATGTATTTTCCATGGAGTTACGCATAATCTCTTGGAGCGTGCCGAGAGTCTGATTAAGGAAGCGATTACTTGCACTTCGAACAATCACAAGATGGAATTCCATATCGAGCTCTCGGACTTTCTCGAAATCAATGGGATCTTCACTAAGCGCTTCGCTGAGTCGTGAAAGGGCCTGCTTCATCTCAGCTAACTGATCACCGGTATGACGCTCCGCCGCCCATTCCACAGCAGGTGCTTCAAGAATTTCTCGCATTTGAAATAGCTCTTCGATGTTGGCCCGCTGGGAAAGATAGGCATCTTTGAACCTTTCTCCAGTTGCATCATCTAAAACAAAAACGCCAACACCATGTTTAACAAGAATTCGACCTTGCGCCTGAAGTACTTGTATCGCTTCGCGAAGTGAAGGCCTTGAGATCTCTAAAATCTTTGCAAGTTCTCGTTCACTTTCAAGGCGTGCGCCAGGCAGCAATCCCGAACGCTCAATGTGAT
>RGOY01000244.1 GCA_010028225.1 Actinomycetota bacterium | reverse complement strand
AGATGGATCGACGCTTTCCAGTGAGAATGCAACGAACAAAGTCCTCACTCCTCACTCGCTTAACAGCTTCTCTCAGCGCGTGATCGATCGATTGCTTCATGCCCGTGGATGAGCCTGTTCGTAGACGCTCTTTAAACGCTCTTTAGAGACGTGGGTATAAATCTGAGTCGTTGAAAGAGATGCATGGCCCAATATTTCTTGAACTGTGCGGATGTCGGCTCCACCTTCAATCAGGTGCGTGGCCGCGCTATGGCGGAGTGCGTGTGGCCCCAGACGAAGCGTCGGATCGATTGACTCAGTTGCTCTATAGACGACATCGCGCACTGTGCGAGGGTCAATCCTTTTTCCACGCTTGCCGAGAAATAGAGCGGACTCATCCTTCACCGCAAAGTCATCGCGATTTCGAATCCACGCTTCAAGTGCTCGCCGCGCTGGAATTCCAAAGGGAGCGATACGTTCTCTACTCCCCTTGCCCATTACTTTCACTGTATTTCTCTCGAAATTAACATCGTTGAGGTCGAGCCCTGAAAGTTCAGAGACTCTAATGCCCGATGCGTAGAGAAGTTCCACTATTGCTAAGTCACGTATGGACATTGCATCGTTCGAATCACTGACTGCGCTCTCTAGTGAAGCAAAGGCAACTTTCACATCTGTCTGCTCTAAAGTCTTAGGCAGTCTTCGCTCTGGCTTCGGTGACTGCAGTTCAAGCCCGATATCTCGCTCAATCCAACCGTTCTTTGCTGCCCAGTAAGTAAATGCTTTGATGGAAGCAACTTTCCTAATGATTGACGAGCGGGCGGCCCCTCGAGTTTGAAGATTTGCTAGCCAGGAGCGAAGGTGATCCAGCTCCAACTTCTTGAACTCTGTAATTCCCATGGCATTGATGTGCATCAAGAGAGAGTCAAGATCAACAAGATAGGCCCTGATTGAGTTCTCTGAGAGATTTCGCTCAGAGATTAGATGGCTGCGATAAGCCGTTGCCAACTCACTATCAAGCGCCATAAACCCTAGGTTATCTAGGAATCACCTCTTAGAACGATAGACACAGCGTTGCTTCTAAGCAACACTTAATCCACGCTGTTTCAGATGCGCAAAGTGTGGATCTTCTTCGGTGGTTTGTCAGAGGTAAGTGAATCACTTAGCTACTAAATGGCGAAGGGGCAGCAATTGAAAATTCTCTTAGTAATAAGTGATACTGCCAGTGAGCCAAGCCTTACAAATACTGCAACTGAAATAAGGGTCACCATTGGAATAAATGATGACTTTGATCAGATTTTAGATGTTACATCCGGGATATTAGATACTGAGCAGATAGCTCACCTGCATCGCCTCTGGGCAGATGATGCTTTTGCTAGAGACTTTAATCGCACCGGAGATGAGCCAGGGCACGGCGATCGGGCTGTTCCGCGTG
>RGOY01000243.1 GCA_010028225.1 Actinomycetota bacterium | reverse complement strand
ACTTCGCATCACGCATCATCCGCTCGACCGGATGATCATTGACGTACCCATAGCCGCCCAAGACCTGCACCGCATCTGTCGTCACTTGCATCGCCACATCTGTAGCAAAACATTTCGATGCAGCTGAAAAGAATGTAAGGTCATGATCGCCACGTTCACTTCGAGCTGCCGCTGCATAAGTGATCTGGCGCGCCGCTTCAATCTGCATTGCCATATCCGCCAACATGAACTGAATCGCTTGGAAGTCAAAGATTGGCTTGCCGAATTGCTTACGCTCTTTTGCATATCGAACTGCAGTTTCAAAAGCCCCCTGAGCCAACCCCAGAGCCTGCGCCGCAATAGTGATTCGAGTGTGATCTAAGGTGCGCATCGCAATTGCGAAACCCTCACCTTCTTCACCCAATAACCGATCTTCATCCAGCGCGACATCATCGAAATACACTTCTCGCGTAGGTGATCCCCGCATTCCCATCTTCTTCTCATGGGCACCGAAAGAGACGCCTACATCGCTCTTCTCTACTACAAATGCTGAGATTCCCTTCGATCTTTGAGTCGAATCGGTAACCGCGAGGACAGTATAGAAGTCTGAGAATCCCGCATTAGAGATCCACTTCTTACTTCCGTTCAAAATCCACTTTCCATCTTTTCGTACTGCTTTGGTCTTCATTGATATTGAATCTGATCCTGATTCGGATTCAGAGAGGCAATAAGAGAAACCTTTTCCTTGGGCGAGTTGTGTCAACCATCTCTTTTTCTGCTCGTTCGTTCCTGCAAGCATCAGAGGCAGCGATCCCAACTTATTGACCGCGGGGATTAACGATGAGGAACCACAAGCTCGCGCTACTTCTTCGATGATGATGACTACCGCAAGTGCATCAGCGCCGTCACCACCAAATTCAGTGGGTACATGGGCCGCTGCAAGACCAGCACTCTGCAGTGCATCGAAAGCCTCTTGCGGAAATCGCGCTTCCTCATCAACGACTTTCGCATGCGGAGCGATCTTCTTATCTGCAAGGGCGCGCACGCTCTCCCTGAGATCGCGATACTCCTGGGGCAGAATGAAGAGTTCATCCATAGGCTGATTAACCCAGTTCCTCATCGCGCTTGGCAAGTCGAGCGAGGTAGTCGTTGTAGTGATCCAACTCGTCTTTCTCGCCAAGATCCTTGGCTCGTTTCGATGCTCGATCGATTCGCCGTGCCTCGCGCTCATCAGAACGAATCCACTGGATGAATGTGGCGACAAGTGAAAGAAGGATCGGGATCTCACCCATAGCCCAACCAATCGATGCGCCAACTCTCTGATCTGCCAATAGATCCGAAATCCACGGGGTAGCAAGAGTTCGGTAATACTCGCCGCCGATCAGAGTCGTACTTGAGAGCAATGAGATAGAGAAGAATGCATGGATACTCATCGCAGCAAAGAGAATGACTATGCGAAA
>RGOY01000242.1 GCA_010028225.1 Actinomycetota bacterium | reverse complement strand
ACTGGTCTCTCGCCCATCGTTACCGACTTCCGTCCAGACCTGTTGGTCGTCCACGGTGACCGAGTCGAGGCACTTGCCGGCGCAATTGTTGGATCACTTAACAACGTCCTTGTGGCGCATGTCGAAGGTGGTGAGTTCTCCGGCACGGTTGATGAACTCATGCGTCACTCAGTAACAAAGCTCTCTCATATTCATTACGTTGCGAATGTTGCAGCACGCGAGGTGGTGTTGCAACTAGGCGAGGATCCTGAGAGTGTCTGGATGATTGGATCACCAGAAGTTGATCTCATGCTCGGTGATGACCTGCCCAGCATTGATGAAGTCCGTGCCTACTATCACATTCCCTTCGACCGATTCGCACTCTTGGCGTTTCATCCAGTCACAACCGAGCTTCAGGATCTCCGCTCACAGGCTCGAAACGTCGCGCATGCAGTACGCGAAAGCGGCATGAACTTTGTTGGCGTGTATCCAAACAATGATCACGGAGCAGAGGTTGTCCTGGATGAATTCTCGGTTCTCGCTGATTTGCCAACCGTAAGAATGATTCCATCAATTCGTTTTGAGGCCTTCCAAACTCTCTTAAAAAGTGCGTCATTCATTCTTGGAAACTCAAGTAGCGGTGTGCGTGAAGCTGGTGTACATGGCACTCCGGCAATCAACGTTGGCACTCGCCAATCACGACGTCATAGTCATCCATCAATCATCGATGTTGAAGCCGAGATTTCAGCAATCAGCAAGGCAATTCGAGCTGCCTCGACTATGCAGCGATCACCCTCGTTGGTGTTTGGTGACGGTCGATCAGCAGAACGTTTTCTAACCTCACTCAATGATGAACGGCTCTGGAAGACGTCGGTTCAGAAAGTGTTTCATCGAGTGTGAGTGCCGTGAAGACGATCGCTTTCATCCCGGCTCGAGGTGGGTCCGTGTCGATTCCGCGAAAGAATCTGGTTCCGCTACTCGGAGTACCTCTGTTGGAGTACACCATAAGAGCAGCAAGTGAAAGTGGGCGCTTCTCGCAGATAATTGTTTCATCGGACGACGGTGACATCTGTGATCTGGCTCAACACTTAGGTTGTCGGGTTCACCGTCGACCTTCAGAGTTGGCTACCGCAAATAGTCGCGTGATTGATGCAGTGCTCGATGCTCTGAGTGATTTACCCGCAGATACCAATAGTGAAGTGTGTGTGCTACAGCCCACTTCTCCACTGCGTAGAAGCGAACACATCAAAGAAGCCTTCGACCTGTTTAGTTCCTTGTCTCCATCTGCTGTCGTTAGTGTTGTTGAGTGCGAGCATCATCCTTATAAGACAATGCTTGTTGAAAATGGTCGCTTGTTTGCCCTACACGCACATCGAGACTTGGAAGCCTCGAGACAGGATCTACCACGTGCATTTCGTCCCAATGGAGCGATCTATCTTCTTGGCTTGAAGACTGCTCGG
>RGOY01000241.1 GCA_010028225.1 Actinomycetota bacterium | reverse complement strand
GTGGTCGCCATCCAGTTTCACCGTGGGGTAAGCCTGAGGCACGTACTCGCAAGAAGAAGGCGAGTGATCAACTCATTGTCCGTCGTCGTCCATCTAACAAGGCCCGATAAGGAGAGCGCATGGCACGAAGTCTGAAGAAGGGTCCATTCGTGGACGCTCACCTCGAGAAGAAGGTGGATGAGCAGAACGCGAAGAACACCAAGACCGTGATCAAGACCTGGTCACGTCGTTCAACGATCACCCCATCGATGATCGGTCACACCATTGCAGTCCATGATGGACGCAAGCATGTGCCGGTCTTCATCACTGAAGCGATGATCGGTCACAAGCTTGGTGAGTTCGCACCAACAAGAACTTTCAAGGGTCACGTCAAGACTGAAGATCGGAGGGTCAAAGTTGGCTAACGACACAGCTCTGGTCGCGACTGCGAAGGCGAGAAGTCTTCGAGTCACGCCACAGAAGGCCCGCCGCGTGGTCAACATGATCCGTGGTCAACGCCTTGATCAGGCTCTCAACATCTGTAAGTTCTCGACGCAGGTAGCAGTGAGCGAAGATCTCTACTCACTTCTTAATTCTGCATTCGCCAATGCGAAGCAGAAGAACCCAAACCTTCGCGAAGCGAGCGAACTCTGGGTCGCTGAGGCACTTGTCGATGAGGGCTTCACGATGAAGCGCTATCGCCCACGTGCTCAGGGTCGTGGCTATCAGATCCTTAAGCGCTCAAGCCAGATCTCAGTTGTCATCTCAGACGATAAGAACTATCGCTCAAATACCGGCAAGAAGGCTGGAGCGAAAGCTCTTGCTTCTACCGAGAGTGACAAATCTGCTGATTCTGCTGCTGCAACCGGAGAGGAAGTGAGTGAGTAAATGGGTCAGAAAATAAACCCGCATGGCTTCCGCCTCGGTATCACCACCGAATATAAGTCTCGTTGGTATGCAGGCAAGCTCTACAAGGATTACGTCAAAGAAGATGTGATGATCCGAAAGATGATGCACGAGAAGATGGAGCGTGCCGGTGTCTCTCGAATCGAAATCGAGCGCACCCGTGAAAAAGTCCGCATCGATCTTCACACTGCTCGTCCAGGCATCGTCATTGGTCGCCGTGGAACTGAAGCAGACAAGCTTCGCCTTGACCTTGAGAAGTTGACTGGCAAGCAAGTCCAGCTCAACATCCTTGAAGTAAAGAACCCAGAGACAGATGCGCAGTTAGTGGCACAAGGAATCGCAGAGCAGCTCGCTGCTCGTGTCTCATTCCGTCGTGCAATGCGTAAGTCAATGCAGACTGCACTCAAGGCTGGTGCAAAGGGCATCCGTGTCCAATGTGGCGGTCGCCTCGGTGGCGCAGAAATGTCTCGTAACGAGTTCTATCGTGAAGGTCGCGTGCCACTGCACACCCTTCGTGCAGATATCGATTACGGATTCCACGAAGCACATACAACT
>RGOY01000025.1 GCA_010028225.1 Actinomycetota bacterium | reverse complement strand
CGACGTTTGATTGGCGAAATAATCACACGTATAGAACGTAAAGGTTATTCTGTCGTTGCACTGAAAATGCTCGATGCTGATCGTGCACTTCTCGCAAGACATTACGCGGAACATGAGGGCAAACACTTTTATGAGCCATTAATTGAGTTCATGACTTCTGGTCCTATCGTTGCATTGATCGCAGAGGGTGAACGAGTAATCGAGGGCTTTCGCACGATTGCTGGAGTGACTGATCCAACGGTGGCAGATCCCGGTTCGATCCGAGGAGACTTGGCTCGCGATCAAGGCACGAAAGTTGTACAGAATTTGGTCCATGGCTCTGATTCGCAAGAGAGCGCGGTTCGTGAAATCGCGATTTTCTTTCCCGAATTAGCCTAAGAGTGAAGAGATAGATCACTATCTTTCTGGTGAAGGAGAAGAGGGGCGATGAGCACAGCAAATAAGTTCGCATTCGTTGGTCGCGATATGGCGGTCGACTTGGGTACTGCCAATACTCTGGTTTATGTACGAGGCCGTGGCATTGTGCTTAACGAACCTTCAGTCGTCGCGGTCAATCAAGACAATGGTGCCATCCTTGCTGTTGGTTCTGAGGCAAAGAAGATGATCGGCCGTACTCCCGGAAATATCGTTGCTATCCGGCCACTAAAAGATGGTGTCATTGCAGACTTCGACACGACTGAGCGGATGCTTCGCTACTTTATCCAGAAAGTTCATCGTCGTCGCTATCTGGCAAAACCAAGAATTGTCGTCTGCGTTCCTTCGGGTATTACTGGCGTCGAACAGCGCGCAGTGAAAGATGCCGGATACGCCGCTGGGGCAAGAAAGGTCTACATCATCGAAGAGCCAATGGCGGCAGCGATTGGTGCGGGCCTTCCGATTCATGAACCAACTGGAAATATGGTCGTAGACATTGGTGGCGGAACGACAGAAGTTGCAGTTATCTCGCTCGGTGGAATCGTGGTTGCTCAATCAATTCGCACGGGTGGCGATGAGTTGGATCAAGCGATAATCAACTGGGTCAAGCGTGAGTTCTCACTCCTACTTGGTGAGCGAACTGCAGAAGAGATCAAGATGGCGATCGGTTCGGCATGCAGGCTTCCCGATGATGTCGATGCCGAGATTCGCGGTCGCGACCTTGCCACCGGCCTGCCCAAGACAATTCTTGTCTCAGCCGATGACATCCGTAAGGCGTTAGAAGAGCCAGTCAATGCCATCGTCAATGCAGTGAAATCCACTTTGGATAAAACTCCGCCAGAGCTCGCCAGTGACTTGATGGATCGAGGAATCGTGCTCACCGGTGGCGGTGCTCTCCTTCGCGGACTTGATGAGAGATTGCGACAAGAAACCAATATGCCAATCCATATCGCAGATCAACCGCTCAATGCAGTTGCCATCGGCTCTGGAAAGTGCATAGAAGAATTTGAAGCACTTGAGAAAGTCTTGATCTCCGAACCTCGTCGCTAGATATAGGGTCTAGATATAGGGTCAAGGCTACGAGTTCTGAATAGACGAGGTCAGACTAGAGAAGAGTTGAGATAAAGAGGTAGGTAGCCGAGATGGTTCAGCGGGGTAGTGGTCGGACACGATTGCTCCTCGTCACTTTGCTTGTCACCTCACTGCTGCTCATCACCTTGGATCTTCGCGGTGTGAGTTTGGTCAACTCGTTTCGAAGTGCAACACAGACAATCCTCAAACCTTTCCAGTCAGTGGGCTCAGCCATCTTCTCACCAATCGGAAATTTCTTCGGCAACATAGCAAATATCGGGCAGGCGAATGAAAAACTGGATCAGCTTGAAGCCGATAACAAGCGTTTACTGGAAGAACTTGCCGAAGCGCAAGACATCAAAGGCGAGTTGAAGCAACTTAAGGATGTGCTCGATCTCGCAAGTCGTGGCGGATACAAAGTTGTCGCGGCAAAAGTTATTGCCTTTGATAGCGCTGGGAATTTCGAAGAGACGATAACTCTCGATATTGGTTCAAGTAGTGGTCTCTCACGAGATATGACAGTGATTTCTGGTAAAGGCGTGGTCGGAGTGGTCAAATCAGTGACATCACGGTCAGCCATAGTGCAACTGATCAGTGATCCTGGATTTCGGATGGGTGTGAGAATCGCAGGAACGCAAGCAATGGGAATTCTTTCTGGTGAAGGTTCGTCGACATTCACTCTTGAACTGCTCGATGCGCGAAGCACAGTCAAAGAAGGCGATGTTCTCTTAAGCCGCGGGAGCACAGGCAATCGTCCTTTTCCACCTGGACTTCCGGTTGGCGTAGTAACTTCGGTCGACGATTCAATTGGCGCATTAACTAAGAGTGCAACTGTGCGTGCCTTTGCAAACCTTGGCTCACAGGGAGTCGTTTCAGTCATTCTCTCGACGAAAGTTGATGATCCTCGAGATGCCCTTGTGCCAAAACCTCCTGCACCAACTCCTATTCCTACGGTAACTGTTTTTGTCACACCCACGCCGACACCCACGCCGACACCCACAAAGACCAAGACGAAAAAATAAATCAGGAAAACGGATGAGTATCTATCGCACCTCAGTCACCGTCTCTTTCTTCGTCTTCATCTTTATCCTGCAATCTGCACTAATCAATCAAATTCCATTCTTCGTTGGTGGCTTTTCTCTTTTCCTTGCAGTGACTTTTAGTTGGATTGCAAGCACTGATCGAGCAGAGACTTTTGCGGCAGCTTTTATCGCGGGAATCTTGCTCGATTTGAGCCCATCCCTAGATTCTCCGGTGGGCCTGTGGACTTTCACCTTGCTTCTGCTTTCGTATCTGATTTCACTTTATCGAGAGAGCCTTGGCGACTTGGATGAAAGACCTTTGACTGCTGCGCTTTATCTCGTCGCAACAACAAGTTTTTCCATATTGCTTTACTTACTTATTGCCGCACTTTTAGGTGTCGATGTTCCACCTGCACTCACAGCGACGATTGATACCGCAGGAAATGCGATCTGGACGCTCTTGCTTTCGCCCATATATTTCCCACTGATCAACCGATTGAAAGTCCGACTATTCGCTATTCGGAGTGGGGTATGAGCGAAAGATCGCGGCTGAACATAATCGTGGTGCAAGTCTTGATCGCCTCGATTATGGTCACACTTTTAGGACGTCTCTATTACATGCAAGTGGTCGATGTAGAGAGGTACCGCTCCGCTGCACTTAATGTGCAGAGTCGAGATGTCGTAACCCCAGCAAACCGCGGATTGATTGTTGACAACACTGGAGTTCCGATGGCGATCAACCGCGCTGGCCTTGAAGTGACGGTCGATAGAAGCGTGATTGACAAACTTCCTGATAAAGGTGCATCGGTACTCGCTGAGGTAGCCCGAATCCTCGAACTTCAATATCAAGATGTCTACATCAGGACTCGGCTCTGTCCAGAGCTGAAAGTGGGTGAGAAGAGCGGATGTTGGAACGGAACGAGATATCAACCGATCCCCATCACAAAATCGGCGAGTGAGAAGCAGGCTCTCTCAATTCTTGAACGCTCTGATCGCTTCCCTGGAATTGATGCTGCCCCAATCTCGATTCGCTACTACCCATCTTTAGCAGGTGAGAATGGAGCTCATCTTCTTGGATACGTGGGGCCGGTTACCGAGAGTGATCTCAATGCAACGGATGGTGGGTACTTCCGTAACGAGTTGATTGGAAAGTCAGGCCTTGAGTTCCAGTATGACAAGGAACTTCGTGGTGTTCCTGGGGTCAGGACTGTAATTGTCGATCGGAAAGAAGCAGTCACTCGAGAGTCGAGAAATATTGCTGCAATCTCGGGCAATAACTTAGTTCTTAACATCAATGCCAAGATTCAAGCAATCGCTGAAGCCGAGCTTGCTTCTTCAATCGCTCGGGGAAAGGCGCAGGGACGTCGCGCGGACGCAGGCGCAGTCGTCGTTATGGATATGCAGGGACGTGTCGTCGCCCTTGCTTCATACCCAACCTATGATCCCAATATCTGGGAGAACGGGATTACGGTACGGCAGGCAAAGCGCCTCTACAGCGAATGGGCAGGTGTCCCAGCACTTTCAAGAGTGACACAAGGAAATTTTGCTCCGGCATCGACTTTCAAAGTTGTCTCTACCGCAGCGGCAATTAATGCTGGATACAAGTTGAATCAGACCTTCAACTGCCCTGCAGAAGTTCAGATTGGAACAAGAACTTTTAGGAACTTTGATAGCAAGGCCGCGGGACGGATTGACTTGAAGAAAGCGCTGGCAATTTCTTGTGACTCGCTCTGGTATCAGGTTGCCTACGACGAGTGGGTGCGAGACGGTGGACTTCGCCCCAAGCCAACACCCAATGATCACTTCTTCACCACAGCAAGACTCTTCGGCCTAGGACAGAAAACCGGGATTGATCTGCCTTCGGAGAGCGCGGGCAGACTTCCTGATCGAGAATGGAAAAAGCAGTGGTACCAGCGAAACAAGGATTTCTACTGCAACTATAAGTCTCGGGCAAAGAAATCTCAGTTGACTCCTTTGCTCATCGATATCGCCCGAGAGAACTGCCTTGATGGAGACAAAGTCCGTGCTGGTGATGCGGTCAACTTCTCCATCGGCCAAGGCGATTTACTTGCTACACCACTACAGATGGCCGTGATGTATACCGCGATTGCAAATGGTGGAACTCTCTATCAACCACAGATTGCGCGGGCAGTAGTTGATCCAGATGGAACCGTGATTAAAGAATTTCAACCTCGTGCAGTCGGAAACCTGCCGACAAAGAAGAAGACGCTGAAACTGATTCAACAGGGGCTTAGGCAAGTGGTGACGGGTGGAACTGCGACCGGGGCATTTGCAGGAATGAAAGTCGAAGTGAGTGGGAAGACCGGTACGGGACAAGTTTTCGGACGTAACCTTGATGGAAGTGCAAAAGACGACACATCATGGTTTGCCTCATACGCACCGACAAAGAAGCCGGTCTACACAGTTGTGATGATGGTGAGCCAAGGTGGATTTGGCGCAAGCACTTCAGGAGTGGGTGTGCGACGAATCTATGACGGGATCTTTGGTGAAGGTGGAAAGAAACCGATTGCACCTAATGGGATTCCATCGAAGTTACCGAAAATAGATGTAACCTCATCACTCAATGATGACGGCAGCATTGAAACCGATGGTGAAGTAAATGATGGTGCAAAACCAAGCGAGAGTGGAACGGTGAAGAGTGGCAACTGACCTTTCCTACCGTCGTTCATCTTCACGTTTCTCACTGCGTGATTGGGATCTTGCGCTAGGTTTTTCAGTAGTTGGCTTACTTGGAATTGGCACACTTTTGGTTTATGCGGCCACGCGCGATTGGTTCGCATCGAATGGCCTTGACCCGCAGTACTACCTCAAGAGACATGTCATCAACATCTTGATTGGAGTGCTCCTTGCCTGGGCCGTGACGCTTATCGATTACAGGTTAATTCGTGCCTACACCCCAATCCTCTGGGGCGTTGGCGTTATTGGATTACTCCTGGTTCTGATCCCTGGCGTTGGCGTAACGGTCAATGGAGCGAGGGCGTGGATAGGTCTGCCGGGTGGTTTCCAGATTCAACCTGCAGAGCTCGCAAAGATCACGATCATCGTGGGAATGGCCTTGATCCTCTCGGAGTTACACGGCAATCAGAAATATCCCCAGAGTGAAGATGTACTGAAGGCGCTTGCAGTTGCAGCAATCCCGGTCTTATTGATCGTGCTCCAACCAGATCTTGGGACGATTCTGATTGTTAGCGCATCTGTTGTCACCATCATCGCCGTCTCTGGAGCACAGATTCGATGGGTCTTCGGGTTGATTCTCCTTGCGATTGTGAGTGGTTATGTTGCGGTACAGACGGGGATGGTTAGCGATTATCAAGTAAAACGACTCGAATCATTTATCGACCCCAATGCTGACCCGATGATGAGTGGCTATCAACTTCGCCAAGCACGTATCACTATCGGTTCAGGTGGACTAACCGGAACTGGTCTCTTCGATGGTCCGCAGACAAATGGCAGATTTGTTCCTGAACAACATACTGACTTTATTTTCACTGTTGCTGGCGAGCAACTGGGATTCCTTGGTTCTGGCCTCATTATTTTGCTCTATCTCATAATATTGCTTCGCGCATTTGCTATCGCAAAGAGAACAAACGATATGTTCGGGCGATTAGTTTGTATCGGTGTCATTGCTTGGTTTGCATTCCAGACATTTGAAAATATTGGAATGACCATGGGATTGATGCCAATGACTGGCGTTCCGCTTCCCTTCATCTCGTATGGTGGATCAAGCATGTTTGCCTGCTTGATCGGGATCGGGCTCTTACAGAATGTGCACCTTCGAAGCACTCGATAGGAGAGCAGAAAACACGCTTATTCTTCGCGTGATTAGGCGCAACCGCTCCTCTCTGCCATACTTACGCCAGCGCTGATGCGCACAGGTTTTAGTTTGAAGGCTTGTACCGCTCCATGAAACGTGCGGTCGCTTTCGGAATGTGCATATCTCGCTGACTAGAACAGCCCTTTGGCTGCTCCACGAAGATCGACAACGAGAGATTTGAACGAAGGATTTGAGGTTTAACTAATGGCGAATGAGCCAATTGAAAAGAAAGTTCGCACGCGCAAGAAGAAGAGTGAATCTAAGGACGTAGTTTCCGCTGAGAGCTCTGAGCCAAAGACCAAGCGCGCTGCTAAGGCGATTCCAGTCCCGCTATTCCAAGCACCGCCACCAACAAAGTCCACCACTCGCGCGCCGAGCGCACGGAAGGTGACGGCGGCATCCCCGGAAGTAGAAGGTGATGATCTTTCCGATAAAGGTGGAAGGCGTAGGAGAAGAAGGCGCGGTGGACGCGGTCGTCATCGAGATGGCGACGTGTCGAGTGTAGAGAGCAGTGAAGATTCTGCTGAAAAGCGTGAAGCGGGTGAGATCAAAGTTCGAAAGAGAAGAAAACGCATTCGTCCTGGACAAGAGAATGTCGCCGCAGGTGAGGTAGTCGATGAAGATGGCGTTGTCACCGTAGTCAAGGTTCGCGAAGAGCGTCCCGCGAGAACCACTCCATCTCGTACCCGCGAAAAGCGTGATGACTATCGCCGCGAACGTCGCGGTCCACGAGCGTCACGAGGCTTCAGGGACTCTAATCGAGAGCCCTACAGAGATTCATATCGCGATTCCTATAAAGAGAATCGTCGCCGCAGTGTCATCCTCACTGAAGGTGAATTCCTTGCTCGTAGAGAATCGGTTAATCGAGAGATGCTGGTGCGTCAAAAAGGTGATCGAACTCAGATCGCTGTCCTTGAAGACAAGATTTTGGTCGAGCACTACGTCAACCGAAACAGCAACGTTTCCTATGTTGGAAACGTCTATCTCGGAAAAGTTCAGAATGTTTTGCCTTCGATGGAGGCTGCCTTCGTCGACATCGGCAAGGGGAGAAATGCAGTTCTCTATGCCGGTGAAGTGAATTGGGATGAAGCAGGTCTTTCTGAGAATAAAGAGAAGAAGATCGAGCATGTACTGAAATCCGGCCAGATGGTGATGGTTCAGGTGACGAAAGATCCGATCGGTCAGAAGGGCGCTCGCCTCACTTCTCAAGTTTCACTTCCTGGTCGATATGTGGTCTTCGTGCCAGGTGGCGAGATGAGCGGGATTAGCAGGAAACTGCCAGAGAATGAGAGAGCAAGACTCAAATCGATTCTTTCAAATCTCATCACTGAAGAAGAGGGCGTCATCGTCCGTACCGCCGCAGAAGGTGCGAGCGAAGAAGAGCTCACCCGTGACGTTGCCAGGTTAAAGGCGCAATGGGAGGACATCAAAGCAAAGTCAGATAAAAAGAACATCAATACACCGACCCAGCTTTACGGTGAACCCGATCTCACCGTGCGCGTCATTCGAGATATCTTCAATGCCGACTTCAAGAGCCTCAAGGTGCAAGGTGAAGGAGCGTGGGATGACATCAACAATTATCTCTCGCACGTTGCACCAGAGTTGAGTGAGCGAATCGAGAAGTACACCGGCAGTAACGACATATTTGCGGAATTCAATATTGACGAACAACTCGCTAAAGCGTTAGATCGTAAGGTCTATCTGCCATCAGGTGGTTCTCTTGTCATCGATCGTACTGAAGCTATGGTCGTCATCGATGTGAACACAGGTAAGTTCATCGGTAAAGGTGGAAACCTAGAAGAGACTGTCACGAAAAATAACTTGGAGGCTGCGGAGGAGATTGCTCGCCAACTTCGTCTTCGAGATCTTGGCGGAATCATCGTCATCGACTTCATTGATATGGTCCTTGAGTCAAACCGTGAACAAGTCCTTCGACGCCTCGTTGAGTGCCTTGGCCGCGATCGAACCAAGCATCAGGTCGCTGAGGTGACATCACTTGGCTTGGTTCAGATGACGAGAAAGCGTGTTGGGCAAGGTTTGATTGAAGCTTTTTCGACTGTCTGCGATTCATGTTCAGGCCGAGGAATACATATTCACTCAGACCCAGTGACAAAGCGCGCTCCGGAACGAGAACTTCCTGCTGCTTTCAAAGAATCATTGCTTGGAGATAACTCCACTGATAAAAGTGGTGATTCGGATAATGAATCTATCGGTCAATCCAGTGGTGAATCGGTAGAAGAGGTGGACTCGTTCAAAGATAGTGAGAAGTCAGAAGATGAGCCAAAACGCGGTTTTGGCAGACGTCGAAGACGAGCCGTAAGCACTGGGGTAATCACAGCCGAATAGGCCAGTTTGACCCCCATTGGGGCGGTTGCCTATCCTTTACCGCTGGCCACGGATGGGGATTCGAAAGGCCGTTTGAGTTTCTGCATTCGAAGTGAGTGTGGAGTTCGACAACAACTAGTTCAAAGAAGTTCGACGTAGTTCGAAGTAGATGGAGAGAATCGTGTACGCAATCGTCAAAGCAGGCGGCCGTCAAGAGAAAGTTGCCGTCGGCGACACAATCATCGTCGATCGTCTCGACGCTACAAGTGGCGCTTCCGTCTCATTCCCTGCACTTTTAGTAGTTGATGGTGAGAAAGTCACTGCTGATCCAAAGGCCCTCGCTTCAGTCAAAGTCACTGGCGAGATTGTCGATGAGGTTAAAGGTCCGAAGATCCACATACTTCGTTACAAGAACAAGACGGGTTATCGCCGTCGTCAAGGTTTTCGTTCCAAGAACACGCGAGTGAAAATCACCGCGATCAATGGTGCAAAGTAATTTAGGTAAATCAGGTAAATAAGGAGGCGAAGAGATGGCAAGTAAAAAGGGTGTCTCCTCGACACGAAACGGTCGCGATTCCAATCCACAATTCCTCGGTATCAAGCGATTCGGTGGTCAGGTAGTCAACAGCGGCGAGATCTTGGTCCGCCAGCGCGGCACCAAGTTCCATCCAGGAAAAAATGTGGGAATCGGAAAAGATGACACGCTCTTCGCGTTGGCATCAGGAACGGTCGAGTTCGGCCACGCTCGCGGTCGTAAAGTCGTCAATATCGTCCCGGTTTCGTAACAACAGCGGAATTCCAAGAGTCGGGTCCGCCACGCGGGCCCGATTTTTCTTTTTGAGGGCTTAAGCCAGAAGTAATGTGAAAGAGAGGTGTAGAAAAGATGGCGAGCTTCGTCGATCGCGTCACTCTCTATGCCACTGCTGGCAAAGGTGGTGATGGCTGCGTCTCCGTGCATCGAGAAAAATTTGTTCCACTCGGTGGACCTGATGGTGGCGACGGCGGTCGGGGTGGAGATGTAGTTCTCGTCGTTGATCCCAATGTCACAACGTTGATTGATTTTCATCATTCACCGCATCGAAATGCAACGTCGGGTCGAGGTGGTCAAGGTGGAAAACAAGACGGCCCGTCTGGCGAAGATTTAATTCTTCCGGTTCCCGAGGGCACAGTTGTTTCGAATGAGAATGGTGAAGTACTCGCTGATTTGATTGGAGCTGGAACAAGATTCATCGCGGCACAAGGTGGACGAGGTGGTCTTGGAAATGCAGCGCTGGCTTCGCGAAAGAGACGCGCCCCTGGCTTTGCGCTCAAAGGTGAACCAGGAGAGAAGCGAACTCTCCACTTAGAGTTAAAGAGCGTTGCTGATATTGCACTCGTTGGTTACCCATCGGCAGGAAAGTCATCGTTGATTGCGGCGATATCAGCAGCGAGACCGAAGATTGCTGACTATCCCTTTACGACTTTGGTCCCGAATCTCGGCGTCGTCAAAGTGGGAGATACCCGCTTCACTGTCGCAGATGTACCGGGACTTATTCCTGGCGCTAGCGAAGGAAAAGGTCTTGGCCTCGAATTCCTTCGCCACGTTGAGCGTTGTGCTGTACTAGTTCACGTCCTTGACTGCGCAACTTTAGAGAGCGATCGCGATCCCTTGAGAGATTTCGATGTTATAGAAAAGGAACTTGCGCTCTATGAAGCAGAGATTCCACTCGCCAATCGACCACGAATCATTGCACTTAACAAGATAGATCTCCCAGATGGCGAAGCGATGGCAGAGATGGTGAAATCGAATCTCCAAGGGCGCGGTTACAAAGTTTTCCCTGTGAGTGCGGCAACCCGTGAAGGCCTTCCTGCTTTGCTCAATGCGATGGCAGAGGCCATCTCTAGTTTCCGTTCACAACAAGAAGTTGTTGAGCGAACCCGAATCGTTCTCACTCCACCTGCCATCGATGATTCTGGTTTTGATGTCGTCGCAAACAAGGATGGTTCCTTTACCGTCACTGGAGCTAAAGTCGAACGTTGGGTCGCGCAGACAGATTTCTCAAATAGAGAGGCGATTGGATATCTCGCCGATCGATTGGCGCGGGCAGGTGTGGAGAAACAACTTTTCAAAGTCGGCGCGAGAGAAGGTAGTGAAGTACGAATCGGAAGTGGCGATGATGCCGTGGTTTTCGACTGGGAGCCAACGATTGAAGCAGGCGCAGAATTACTCGCGGGACCTCGTGGTGATGATTTGAGGATTCCATGGGAGCGGGATCGATGATTTTCCGTGTTGTTAAGAGATATCGGTAGGCTAATCATCATGTCTGATAAGCCTTCGATCTCGCGTGAGGAAGTTGCACACCTTGCGAAATTGGCTCGCATCGATATGAGTGAGAGCGAACTTGATCATCTATCGAACGAACTAGATGTCATCCTGACTGCCGTAGCGCGAGTTAGTGAAGTGGCAGGCGAAGATGTTGCGCCAACATCGCACCCACTGCCGCTGCTCAATGTATTTCGTGAAGATGAGGTGAGGCCATCTCTCAGTGCGCAAGAAGCTCTCTCAGGCGCGCCAGCAAGAGAAGATGGTCGCTTTAAAGTCCCACAGATTTTGGGTGAAGAGGCATGATCAGAGAGAGCGCGCATGAAATGTCAAAGGCTCTCGCATCAGGTGAGACCACTGCTACGGAGCTGACGAAGAAGCACTTTGAGAGAATTGATGCAGTAGATTCAAAGGTCAAAGCCTTTCTCCATCTGGATAAGGAAGGTGCGCTTGAGAGCGCTTCAATCATCGATGAGCGACGCAAGAAAGGTGAAGAACTTCCGCCTCTTGCTGGAATCCCACTCGCGCTCAAAGATGTTCTCGTTCAAAAA
>RGOY01000240.1 GCA_010028225.1 Actinomycetota bacterium | reverse complement strand
CATGACACATCCATTGTTTTCCCGCATACAGAAATCGATCCAAAATTCGGCGGCAGAGGTTTAGGCACCACCCTCATTGAATATGCTCTTAATGAAGTTTCTCAAGAACACCTATCTGTTGAACCAGTCTGTCCTTTTGTTTCAAAATACATAGGGAAAAATCCCGAGAAGTATCTCTCTCTTGTACCTGAAGTCAGCCGAGCTAAATTCGGCCTGTAATACATATTCCCGCTATTCCAGATCTATTCTCGAATCTACATTTATTGTGATGTGAGATGAAATTAATAGCGCTCGTCCTCTTTTTTTCTCTTCATTCAAAAGCCCTTTGATGACCTCAATGTAGCCAGCATCTTGCGAAGCCAGAGGTTCGTCTAGGAAAAGGAAGTCTGTTTCCTTATTGAGGGCAATCGCCAACAAAAGTCTTTGCGCTTCACCTCCTGAAAGTTCAGAGGTATCACGATCAGCGAAATCATAAATACCCAGAAGTTCTGCTTTCGAACTTTGGAGATCAAGCTCTACGACTTCACACACGCGACCTACGCTCATACCAAATTGAAAACTTGGCTTCTGAGGCGCATAACTAAAGTGAGGTGCGGTGTCTCGAGGATTCTTATAATCAACTTTTACTCCATTACAAAGTATTTGACCCGAGCGTGGCGCCTCAAATCCCATTAGCGTCAGGAGCAGTGTTGTTTTTCCAACTCCATTGCCCCCTCGCAGCCAGGTGATGGTTCCAGTCTTTAATGCGAAATCTAGATCTGCGTTGTATGAACCACGATTGAGCCTAAGCGCTTTCACTTCAAGCATTCCGACCTCCTCTCTTTCTCATTACGAGAAAGAGCAGGAATGGCGCGCCAATGAGTGATGTCACGACCGAAATCGGTAACTCATATGGAGCTGCGATACTTCGTGCCACGGTATCTGAAATTAAAAGTAACAATGCTCCGGTAAGTCCAGAACCGAGCAGAGCCAACTTCATTGAAGAGCCAAAGAGAAATCTACTTACATACGGAGCTGCCAATCCCAGGAACGCGACCGCTCCCACTGAAGTGGTGGTTGCAGCGACAGCCAAACTGACCATGACAAGTGCAGCACTCTTGAATTTTATTGGGGAACGTCCTGTAAGAGTTAGTTGAATATCATCGAGAATGAATATGTCCAGAATATTTCTTAGTTTGGGGATAGCGATAATTACAAGCACGGTAAATGCAAGGAGAGAGAGCACGGTCTCCTTATTTGCAAAAGCGAGTGTGCCCGAACTCCAAAAGCTCATCGCTCGAATCTCCTCGTTCTGCGCAATTACGGCAACAAGAGCAATGGCGCCATTTAGTAGCGCCGCAAAAGCAATTCCAACAATGATGAGGTTAGATCCGCGAACTCGCGCCTTCTTATCTAGTTGAATAGTAAGAAATGAGATTGTAAGTGCGGCAAGAAATGCCG
>RGOY01000239.1 GCA_010028225.1 Actinomycetota bacterium | reverse complement strand
AAATTGAATCGCCGAGTCGCCACTGCCTAAGAGTCGATATGCATCGACATGCACTAGTGGTGTGTCACTTTTATGGACTCTGGAGATGACAAAAGTGGGAGATGAGATATCACTTATTCCAAGTGCACTGCCAATTCCTTGCGTGAAAGTCGTCTTTCCCACGCCTAAAGGTCCTCGCAAGATAACGACATCACCGACACGAAGTTCACTTGCAAGATTTGCGCCAAGTTCTTTCATCCCTTCGCCATCTGCAACAAGATGCGTTGAAGGAAGAGCGAATGTCATGACAAGAGCCTAATCTTCTTCAGGCGCATCAACCCAAAAATACAATGTGACTCGGCATTACTCGAGAATTCCATTGAAATTGATAAGGACCGGGACTCGATTAAGAGCCCCGGTCCTTGAGTGATCGGTTCTTTATCCCTTCAAACGCCCGAAGACATTTGAAGAGATGTTCTCGAGACTATTCAGTCGCGTAGAACTTGAGCAATGGTGCTTCGAATGTGCGATCGAAGGAGAGTCCTCCAGCTTTTCGCATAATCGAACGAACCGTTCCAGCGTTAGGCAACTTGCCATCAGCTGCAGCGAGAGCACCGATTTCTGCCATCGCGACCAACTGCTGTGTGGTGTAGTTGCAGTGCTTAGTTCCATTGGCTGCTGGACCCGATGTATCAGGTGCTCCAGTAGCGAGGAACTTGGTGTACTTCGCTGGTGGGAGATTCCAGATAACCATCAAGTTGTCCTTAGGCATTGTCGCTGCCTTGCCTGAGGCGATGGCCTTAACTGCAGCTGACCTAGCGGCTGCAATATTTGCCTTGTTCGAATTGATGAGCCACTGGACATGACCGCCAGGCGTGACAGTCTCAAACGGTGCAACCATTGCAATTGTTGGAACATTGACAACGCCTTTATGCGAAGCCATTGCACGCAACTTGGTGAGGGCCGCTGGATTCGCAGTTTCACGAGGAGCAGCCTTCAATACCGCAAGCAACTTGTCTGTGGCATCAAAGCCTGAGAGTGCTGATGAGAATACAAACTTCGCATCACCCAACTGCTTCTCATAATCGACACCATTATTGTCAAAGACGCGTCCGCCATTAATTCCTTCAAGATCTGCGATCAAGAGGATTCCAAGGACTGCGGCATCGCCCAAGTTTTGGAGAGTTGCAATTGCAGGCGCTGCACCAGCAACGAACTGTGCGTGCGCAAGCGACTTCTCATCTCCAGGACCTGATACGCCATCAATATGGGAGCTGATGCTTGGCAATCCGGCCATCTGTCCAACCAACGTCACTGCAGAGCGCGATGGAACTCCGGCCTTAAGTTCATCAGAAACTTTCGATGTTGCCGGCCATGCTCCTGTTGCAAGACCACCTTGAAGCGCAGTGAGAGCTGCAGCAATCTTGCCGATATCAGTGAGCTGTTCGACAACTCCTGCTTGTCCCGCAGAGTAGCCACCACCCTTGATCGTTGGATCAAAGAATGTCTTGACGCCCCAGA
>RGOY01000238.1 GCA_010028225.1 Actinomycetota bacterium | reverse complement strand
CCATCAGATACCTCTATGTACTTGCTAGAGATCCCAAATTCCTTTGCCCGCTCCTGCAGATAAAAAGGATCTACTGGGATGCAGTGCCCCCCGATGCCAACATTCGGGTGAAATGGCATAAATCCATATGGCTTGGTCGCCGCAGCCGAAAGAGTCTCATCGACTGGTATGCCCATCTTCGAAAGTACCTGGGCGAACTCATTGACGAGCCCAATATTGATGAATCGAAAAGTATTCTCGAAAAGCTTTGCCGCTTCAGCTACCTCTGGGCTCGAGACTGCGATTACTTCATCGCAGAAGGTTCGGTAGAAATCGACAGCTTTTGCAGTCGCCTCTTGCGTCAAACCACCCACTACTCGAGGCGTGTTCTTCGATCCAAACTTCAGATTTCCTGGATCAACTCGCTCTGGTGAGACCGCATACGAATGACCCAGGCCTGATTTTTCAATCTCGGGTGAAATGACTTCTCGGAGAGTCCCAGGAAAACTCGTTGACTCATTGATGATTAAAGTCTTGGACTTGAGTGAGCTTGCCAAAGATTTGCAGGCTGACTTCAACGCCGATAAGTCCGGAGCAGCCTTGGAATCCAAAGGTGTTGGAACTGCGATAACAATGACATCACACCCATCAATGTCAGAGGGATTGAACGTTGCCTTGTACTTACCTGACTTAATCCCAGCCTGAAGGGACTCGCTAGGTACGCCTTCGATATGTGAATGCCCCGCAGATAGCTGTGTCACGAGGTTCTCGTTGAGATCATAACCCACGACCTGATGGCCGGCGCCGAGTGAGCCATCGGTGATTGTTAGACCAACATATCCCTGGCCGACAACACCTACGCGCATGAGAAAAGGATACCTTTCAGAAACTTTCAAAGACATTTCACACTAAATGAACACTATGCAAGAAGAATGCTGACTCTTTGGGAAAAGGACTGAGGGCCCAGTCCTTTCGGAACTGGGCCCTCAGTCACTCAGAGTTAGTTAGAACTAACTAGATCAGACCTTTACGCCGACCTTCTTTGCGATTCTGGTCATCAACTTCTGCAGAGTTGCAAACTGTGTTAGCAGCTTGGTTACTTCTGCAGAGAGCTTGGTGACAGCATCGACAGCAGCCTTGGCAGCATCAGCAGCCTCAGCAGCGGTCTCAGCAGCAGCCTCAGCAGCTACTGCAGCTGCATCAGCGGACTCCTGTGCAAGGACTGCTGCATCAGTTGCAGCAATCGCAGCATCAGTTGCCTCTTGAGCAGCATCGAGAGCTGAGTTGGCAGCTTCTTCGGCTGGATCCTTAACGATAACGGTCGCCGAATCAGCAGATTGTGTTCCACCGCTTATACCCGCACCGCCTGTATAAGTGAGGACAACTTTCTGACCAGTACTTGGCATGACGTAGGTATATGTCTTAACGCCAGCACCAAAAGTGATGACTGTGTCTGTCATATCTGTACCTACGTTGTAATCAAGACCAGCAGAAGTCAACGCACCCATAAGTGAGGTGTGAGTGTCAACAACGTTACCGAGACCATCAGTA
>RGOY01000237.1 GCA_010028225.1 Actinomycetota bacterium | reverse complement strand
CCACTAACGAAAGGAAAACTATAAAATGAAAAAAATCGTTTTGATTACTTATACTGTTGAAGCCGATACTGATTTGGCTGCTATTTTCGCTCTGCGTAAATCTCTCAATAATTTATCACCTAGCGAAATTGAAAAATTTGATGCTTTTGAAGTTCTTGACTATGAAGGAGAATTAGTCTAATGATGACACGCAAAGATTATATTTCTACTGCCGAAATTCTAAAATATGTTTCGGATAAAACTCACCCTGCTGTATTTTCTAAAATGGTAAATGATTTTGCGGAAATGTTCGCAAAAGATAATCCAAAATTTGATGTTGTAAAATTTCACGAAGCGAGTAATTATCATGTTCCAAAATTTACCTCGAATTAGAAAAGTTTTGGAATTGCGCCGTAGTAATGCGGCGCAACCAATTCGAAATAAAAAAGTTTATTCACGAAAGAAAAAACATAAAAATAAATTTGACGAATAATCGGCGCCCGCAAAAGACTGTGGGGGCGCTGAGCTCTTTACGTCAAGTTATAAATACGCCTGGAATTTGTGATGTTTATCACAAAAAATATTTTTTAGACACGCCGATGATAAAAATAAATTGTCAGTAATCTAGTGTATAATTCTTACCCTAGCGACAAACGAAAGGAAAATAAATGTCATTAGATACAACTAACTGGGCTTCATATCCCTTCACAGTAAAAGGTGTCAATTTTGTTTCTAAAATTGATAAGAATGGCTCATTCTATCCACAAATCTCCCGTCTGCCAGTAGATATGGTAAATACTATGAATACACAGGCAGTATTAGAAATAATCGGAGATATTAGCCTACTTTCTGCCGACGAACTTTCAGAGGAACTCGACAGAGTAAATGAAGGCGCAACGCAGGCTCTAATCTGCCTAGCCTAAAAATGTCGGTGGGCTAGTGTAAAATCTATCCCAACAACAACGAAAGGAAATAATGATAAGCACCGCAACCGCTCTAATTAGCGCAACTGAACAAGCCGTAATGGACGAGGACTCAATGGGTCTTGCTCAATTTATTACACACGAACGCAATAATTTATCTCAAGATGATTTTGCTAAAGCCATGTTCATGTATGCGACAATGGTAGCCTCTAACGCAGTAGATAGCGCAACAAAAGCAATTCTAACTAAAGAACAATTCGCAGAACTAATTACTACTATTGACGAAATTGAGTCAATGAGAAATGAGGTATTAGAAAATGGGGAGTAATCTCGCTTATGATTTAGCAAATAGCGAAATAGATTTATCTAGTGCTATTGCTATACACTTATCAGCTAATCATTATCCGCCCGTCCCTAAATCTATGGTAGAGCCATGTATCGAGGCTATTTTTGCTCTTGATGAAGGAGAACCTGATCGTGAAGTAGATATGCCCGAAGGCGTGACCTATAAAGGCAGAACTACCGCACCCGCATGGGCTATCGTAGAACAGCACCACTTAGAGGCGTGGATAGACAACTACGAGGAATAAATGTCGGTGGGCTCATGTATAATGGGCTCTCCAAACTAACGAAAGGAAACAAATGCTAGAAATCGGAC
>RGOY01000236.1 GCA_010028225.1 Actinomycetota bacterium | reverse complement strand
AAGTAACGCCGCTTCTCCGACGGTGATAGGGGGAAACCAAAGGCGTATCGGATTTGTGTTGTTGGTATTCTCAGATTTCCAAGTCTCCCAGAAGTATCTGATACGCCCTGTAAGCGCATTTCTTGCTGCCTGATCTCTTTCGACTAAGTCCAAAAGTCCGCATGTATCAAAGACCACCCACATGTCACTGCCTCTCGAGACTGTCACCAACAGCTGATGAGTTTCTTGAAAGTTGTTCAATTCTCTTAATGGCTTGTTCGGCGCCAATCACCTTCATCCTGAGGTACTGAATTGCTAGCGAGCCGAGTACTTCACTCCAATCAAAGCTTGGACTTTGTGCTTCGCTCTTCGTTATGATCATGTCGCAGTGTAGGTAGGGGTTCTTCCACTGACTTTTTGTGTAATCGGTTAAGGCGAGTCGACCGGTGAGCATGATTACTGGGAGCATCAGCCCAAACTCGTGATTCTGTCGAAGCCAGTTGACGAAGTCTAGACCTGTTTCGTAGCTTCCAAGATCGTGATCAATGATAAATATCGCTTCACTCGCAAGATATGAAGTCAATCGCGCTTGGTCAATCTCATTACGTAGATCTATGGAGTTTGAAAACATTAAGAAATCGTGCTCAGGCGCAAGCTCATTTAGGTCGCTAAAGATTTCGCTCGACTCGACTTCATCATCTAGCACGTATATGCGCATGAAAAGATTATAGGCGCACAGTTAGGCGAGTACCAGCAGTGGACCCGGGCGAGGGTGACTCCATCTGAACATTTCCGCCAGCGCGTTCAATGATCGAGCGAATGAGGGGTAGGCCGAGACCGAGGCCCCGTCCACGTTTCGTGCTAACTCCTCGATCCCAGACGAGTTTTAGTTTGTCCAGTGGTATGCCTGGCCCATTATCTACAACTGTGAAGTAGAACTTCTTGCGCTGCGACTTCGTTGATGCATGTATCCCGTATGCCAAGGAGATTGTCGGGTTCGGGGTCTTTGCTTCCTCGAAAGCTTCAAGAGAGTTACGAAGCGCATTAGTGAGTACGATTCGCAACATCACCGGACTTATCGGCGCAAGGTGGGCCGATTTTGGACCGTCAAGCTGAATCTCAGCGCCAAGAGAAAGAATCGTTGCATTGGATCGCGCTAAGACATCAAGTAGCACCTGTTTGAAGTCAGAGGCCATGAGTGCTGAGTCATGATATTCAAAAGAGTTGGCGTACTCAGTTATTCTCTGGGTGATGCGTTCCAAGTGACCCTCTAGTCGTCCAATGGGTTCGAGAAGTTGGTCTGCGCTCTGTCCTCCTAATATCCTCTTGCGAACGACTTTTAACGAGTTTGCTGCCCCCAACAGCGGCTGATTCAACTCGTGAACAACGTCCTCAAGAAGAACGAGCATTTCACTCCATGTTGAGCTCTTCGCAAGGACAGAAGCGTTATTAGATGGGTCATCCAAAACTGCGTCAGAGAAGACGGCAAGTCCGGCGACGCCGTAAGAGAGTCCCTGCGATCGCATCTCTCGCTCCAAGCGAATGATGCTCTGTCTGCTTCCGATATCAGCGTAAGCCTTCAGCAGGTGCAGCATCAGGTCGGTCCAATCAG
>RGOY01000235.1 GCA_010028225.1 Actinomycetota bacterium | reverse complement strand
GCTTGGATAGCTTTGACGAATTGGGTTTTTGCCTAGGCTTTAGGCTGAGAAAAGGAAACACTACACTGCTCATAACTCCACTTCTCTGCAAAGGATGTGATCCAATTACCGAGCACACGTGTGCCTTCTTGCCCCGACGACTGTCGGGAACGAATGAGGAGATCCGGAGATCCAGAGATCCTCAATATGCGGATTCTAGTACACTTATTTAGTTGATCTTTAGGGCAATAAAAAAGCCCAAGATTTTGAAACCTTGGGCGCTTTTAGTAAATGGCGTCCCCACGGGGATTCGAACCCCGGTTACCGCCGTGAAAGGGCGATGTCCTAGGCCTCTAGACGATGGGGACTAAAGGTGTGAAGACAAGAGGCTAAGGGTAATGGCTCACTTGCCACGCTCCAAACCAAGCGACTTTTACTCAATCTCCGAGAGCGCCTGTAAGAGAATTCCTAGCCCTGCACTGCGCGGATCAACCAGGGCAAAGTGATCAGCATCCGGAACGAGGGTGAACTTGATCCTTGCGCCTTCGGCAAGTTTTTCTCGGTAATAGCGGTGAGCGACTTCAAGAGGAATGAAGTCGTGTTCACTATGCATGAGATGAATATTTGTTTTGGCTGCAGAGAGTCGAATGGGATCGAGTCTTTCGAGTGCTCCTTTCTCTTCGCCGAGGAAGAGTTGGATTGCTCCATCACCGAGATTTTCCTTGATACCTAATTGCAGATCTGCGACGGGAGAAAGAGCCAAGATTAAAGAACAGTTTCTCACTTCACGTCCGGCAAGAAGTGCCAGATGAGCACCTGCTGAATGACCGATCAAGATCATCTCTTCTTCAGGCAGTGAACGGATAGCGGTAAGTACATCGCTGAGATAGTCATCCGGCCTTCCTTGCACTCTTCGATATTCAAGGAGTGCGATGCGGAAATTTCTCTGTGCAAGTGCTTCGGCTAGAGGGCGTAAATGTGCACGATCGATTGTTGGTCGCCAATATCCACCATGGATCAAGAGAAGCTGTTTACCAGTGTTGGATTCTCCGAAGAACTCGATCACCTGATCGGCATCAGGGCCATAGTGCGTAATGCGCTCGCCGATCGGCTCACTTTTGTGGACGATATGGTCTTGCGGATATTCCATGAGCACTTACGATAGTGGGATGAGTGAGAACGATATGGAGCTCTATGACCTGCGTGTCATAGTCGATCGCATCGAAGGTAGGTCAGTCTGTGGCTTGAAGCCAGGGGATTACTTTGAGCTAACGAATTCAAATGAAATCAAGATTCCTCAGGGAAAACACTTCTGTATCTATGCGATGCAGGCAGTGGCATCACTCCTTCCGGCAAAGCAACGACAACTACCTCAAGGTGACTGGCTTGAGAAAGATAACTTTGTGGCATGCCCAGATCCCGATGAACGTTTAATCATGCGAATAGAGCGAACTCGAAAAGTGAGTCTGAATTCGGGCGATCTAACCTAAAAATCTCACTCTAGATGCAAGTTTCTTAGGTTGAGGCTAATCAGGTCTATCTGCGTCTAGTTGTTATTCGTGTGGATGATCCCGCGGTGCCTAGCGTTATAGCGCTCGAGGTAATAAACGTCTCCCTCGAGTTGTTTACTCTGGGCAAGG
>RGOY01000234.1 GCA_010028225.1 Actinomycetota bacterium | reverse complement strand
CGAGTCACCGTATGCTCAACAAGATCGATATTGAGATCGCCCATAGTGAGCGCGCCACTTAACTGCCTCGAGTTTCGTCGGAGCTGGGCTCGGATTCGCGCGACTAGTTCTGAGTAATGCTCCATTGGTTTGACCAGATAATCATCTGCTCCTGCATCAAGACCACTTATCTTGTCGGTGGCCTCACCTTTAGCTGAGAGGAAGATGATCGGGACTCGAGGCGACTCTTCACGAATCGCTTTGCAGACTTCGACGCCATCAAGTCCAGGAAGCATCACATCAAGAAGAACTACATCTGGTTGGTTATTGCGAAATACGTCCATGACCTCATCGCCACGGCTGACCAGATCTACTTCGATTCCAGCACCGTTGAGGACGATCCCGAGCATCTCAGCGAGATCTTGATCATCCTCGACGACCAGAACCGATGGCATTAGCTGCCGTGCTCCCAAGAGTTCAAGTACTCCACCTGCTCAGGAGTAAGAGTGTCAATCTCAGCGCCGAGGCTCTTGAGCTTGAGTTTTGCAACTTCCTTATCAATCTCAGTCGGAACATTATGAACACCAGGAGTAAGAGTCTTTGCAGTTCTTACTAACCATTCGGCAGTGAGCGCCTGATCCGAGAATGACATATCCATCACTACCGCAGGGTGTCCCTCAGCAGCGCCGAGGTTGACGAGGCGACCCTCTGCAACGACCAAGATTCGACGGTCATCAGCGAGCACATACTCATCGGTCTGATGTCTAATCTTCGAATTCTTCTTCTTCGCGTACTGCTCGAGCCATGCGACATCAATTTCGATATCGAAGTGACCTGAGTTCGCCAGTATTGCTCCATCTTTCATCAATGAGAAATGCTCGGCACGAAGAACATCTCGATTTCCAGTGACAGTGATAAAGATGTCGCCGACCTTTGCCGCTTCATGCATCGGCATCACTCGATATCCCTGCATCATTGCATCAAGTGCCTTGGTGGGATCAATCTCAGTGACGACAACATCTGCGCCAAGTCCACGAGCACGCTCTGCTACACCTTTACCGCAGTAACCAAAACCAGCAACGACCATGGTCTTGCCAGCGAGGAGGATATTGGTAGCGCGGAAGATTGCATCGAGAGTTGACTGACCAGTTCCGTAACGATTGTCGAACATGTGCTTGGTGTCAGTGTCATTGACTGCAACCATCGGGAATGTCAGTGCGCCATCTTTTGCCATCTGCTTCAAGCGGATAACTCCAGTTGTGGTCTCTTCGCATCCACCGGCAATCTCAGGGAGAAGTTCTCTCCGTGTTGTATGCAAGGTATTGACCAAGTCACAGCCATCATCAAAAACTTGATGTGGAGCGATATCGAGAGCGGCATTGATATGTGCGTAATAACCATCGCGGTCGATTGCATTTCGAGCAAAGACTGAGATGCCATATTCATGGACCAATGCAGCAGCTGTGTCATCTTGAGTAGAGAGTGGATTCGATGCGCAGAGCGCTAGCTCAGCGCCACCAGCCTTGCGAGTGATCATCAAGTTCGCCGTCTCAGTAGTCACATGCATACAAGCAGAGATGCGAATCCCCGCGAATGGCTTCTCTTTCTCAAATCGCGCCCGGATCTCTTTGAGCACTGGCA
>RGOY01000233.1 GCA_010028225.1 Actinomycetota bacterium | reverse complement strand
CCTATAAACACTATACCATAAACCTTTTTCTATTGCAAACACATATGTCCGTTTTATCCGTTATGATATACTTTTAATGCTTGCCCCTTTGGTCTGTCTCTCATACCCACCGACCTTGGGGCAAGTCCATATTTCATGGTATAATCTTTCTATTATGGCAAATCTCTGTGCTCCCGAAAAATTTGGTGCTGATCCAGCAAATGTCCAATGGCGAGTCGTACGTGGAGATACCGCAACATTACGAGTAGAGTTTTATGAAGACGACGAAGTTACTTACTACGATACTGAGGGATGGATTTATAGAGCAACAGCATATGATCAGTCTGGAGATTTACTAGATGCCCTCGATTGCGTCTCAGAACCTGGTTATGTTGATATTACTGCTTATCCCTCAGTAACTAAAAATTGGGGATTGAAGTATGCAGCAAATGTTGCAGAACTTCCTTTTGATTTACAAGTTATTATTCCAAACGAAATTGAAGACACAGTGTGGACTCCAGTTATTGGAACTATTTATGTATTAGGTGATGTTACACCAGGAGGTACTTTATAATGGCAGTAATTAAGATTGTTCCTATGCCAGGCGCAGAAGGACAGCAAGGCGAAGGTATTACAATGGTGCTTATAATCCAGGTGCAGCATATGCAGTTGGAGATATAGTTACATATGAAGGACAAACCTGGTATCGCAAAAATGCAAATGGTGGAAATGTTGGAGATACACCATCTGAAGGATTGTTTTGGGATTTAATTGCAGCAAAAGGCGAACCTGGCTTAAATGGTCTTGAAGGAGAGCAGGGTCCTCAAGGAGAAACTGGTCCACAAGGAGAACAGGGAATTCAAGGTGAACAAGGAATTCAAGGAATACAGGGGCCACAAGGAGAGCAGGGTATACAGGGAGAACCTGGAGAACCTGGATCAATTACAAACCTTAAATTCGGATCATTCTACGATACAACAGTTCAAACTGGTGGATCAATAAGACCATTTGAATTAAACTCAACAGATGTAAGTAATGGAGTTTCTATTGTAGATGGTTCACATATTACAATGACAACACTTGGAATTTATAATATTGCATTTTCTGCACAATTACAAAAAACAGGTGGATCATCTGCAGACATTTATATTTGGCTAAGACATAATGGAGTAGATGTTCCAGATACTGCAACAATAATTCATATGGCAAACAATAATACATTTAATGTTGCTGCATGGAACTTCTTTGTTAATTGCAATACACTTCCACAAGATTTTCAGTTAATGTGGTATACAGAATCTACAAACGTTTCTATTGGGGCAATTAGTGATGCTGTTACTCCAGTTGGAGTTCCTTCTATACCGTCGATTATTTTGACAGTAAATAAAGTCGGAGACCTATAAGGTTAATCCATGGCTGTTTCAAAATCCATGGACTTTCCATCAAGTAAAAAATCAAGTTATGCTGCACAAGTTGTAGAAACTCAAACTACTAATGCTGATGTTTTAATTAACTATGTACCCGTTCCTGGCCCAATGGGGCCTCAAGGACCTGCTGGTGTACCTGGACCTCAAGGACCTGCAGGAAAGGACGGGATTCAAGGCCCCAAAGGCGAGAGAGGCACACCTGGTAAAGATGGTC
>RGOY01000232.1 GCA_010028225.1 Actinomycetota bacterium | reverse complement strand
GGATTGACATCGGCCACGTTACATTCTTGAACTGTTGCCACCTAGATGCGCCATCCATCTCGGCGGCCTCATACAATTCCTGAGGAATTTGTTGAAGTCCAGCAATGTAGATAACCATCATCTGGCCAGTGTGGAACCAGACTTGAGTGAAAGCGATTGCGTACAGAGCTGAAGTCTCGCTGCCGAGCCAATTAAGGGCGAAACCATCAAGACCTATCTTTGTGAAAAACAGATTAACTGCACCAAAGTTAGGGTCGTACATAAACAACCAGATCATTCCAACCGATACGGAAGAAAGAATAGTGGGAAAGAAAAATAGAGTTCGAAGCGCGATATTTGCCTTGGAGTTCTTCACAAGGAACAGCGCGAAGATAAGAGAGAAGAACGTCTGGAAGACAACGACTAAGAATGTGAAGCGCAAATTGTTACCAAGTACCTTGTAAAAGAGATCATCATCACTAACCAACTTGATGAAGTTGCCCAAGCCGACGAATTCAGAGTCCGTGATACCGTCCCATTTGACCAATGAATATCGAAGATTGAGTACAAAAGGTCCAAAGTAAAAGACAGCAAAAATGAGTGCAGCAGGAAGCCCCATGGCGTAGTAGATGCCGGCGTCCCGCTTTCTTTTCTTGCGTGGAGCCAGCCCGCTCCCACCTGTAGTGGGAGCGGAACCGGTTCTAGCTGACATAGTGGTCTTCTATGAAAGCTTCTGCTTGATCTGCTTGGAGAAATCAGGCAATACATCGTCTGGGCTCTTGCCACCAACGATTGCAATTAATGCCTGTTGGGTCAGATCGCTTACCGCTCCATTGAGAAGCAAGAAGCGTGGCGCCAACATGGTGTCTTTAATCTGGAATGACGAATTGTTCAAGAGATTGACATTCGTGTATTCCACATCAAGGACGTTGACGTGCTGTACTGACTCATTTGCGTAGATCTGAGCAACTGGACCCGTCACTAGGTAAGACAAGAAGGCGTTCGCGATTTTCTGATCACGAGACGTTGAATTCTTGTTTACGCTGAGGATGAAGGTGTTGTTCATAATTCCTTCAGCAACGACCTTTCCATCGGTAAGAATCATCGACATCAACTGCATCTTTCCGCTCATCGCAGGGTTGAGAGTCACGATCGATGTCATGGCGAATGTTCCGATTGGAAGAACTGGTGACTTGCCAGTGGCAAAGAGGTTATATGCAGCAGCTTCATTGACACCGGTTGCGTTATCTGGGAAGCAACCTGCATCGCGGAGTTTGACGTAGATATCCGCCACACCCTTGAACCATGGGCTAGTTAGGTCGATCTTGCCGGTATTGAGATCAGCAAGGTTCTTTGCCAACTCATCGTAGCTACCAGCAGAGTTCATCAGCGCAGAGTTGGAGATTTGAGCTGCTTGACCGAGAGTTGCACCTGGCCATGCCAATGGAACGTATCCCTTGGCCTTTGCATCCTTACACCAAGCGACCCAGCCAGAGAGATTCTTTGGCTCTTTCCATCCCTCTTTCTTCCAGAGTTCTGTATTGACGATTGGATTATTGAAGAGGTATTGATATGGGATGCCAAGTTGCTTGCCATCTACTTGACCAGCACGTAGGCCCTTCGCAATCACATTTTGCTTGA
>RGOY01000231.1 GCA_010028225.1 Actinomycetota bacterium | reverse complement strand
TGCTGTCGATATGAAGGATATGGACGCGATGATCCTTGCAATAGTGAGGCTTTGGGCAAAGACTGGTTACAAGCCGCCTCGCGACATTGTTCTTGCATTCTTCGCTGATGAGGAAGCTGGAAGTATCTACGGAAGCCGATGGCTTGTAAAAAATCGGCCCGAGATCTTTGCTGGGTGCAACGAAGCGGTATCTGAGGTTGGGGGATATTCACTCACACTGCCAAATGGCAAACGGCTTTATCTCATCGAAACGGCCGAAAAGGGAATCAACTGGATGAAACTGACCGCGGCTGGCACTGCAAGTCACGGATCGATGATCACGACAGATAACGCTGTTGTGAAAATCGCTGATGCTGTCTCTGCTATTGGCAGCCATGCCTGGCCCGAGAGACCTACAAAGACCGCAAGCATCTTGATGCAGAGAGTTGCAGAGGCGATGGGGGAGACATTTGATCCAAAGAATCTGCGCAAATATCTCAGTTACTTCGGCCCAATGGCAAAGATGATTGGTGCAACCTTGCAGAACACGGCAAACCCGTCAATGTTGGAAGCTGGGTACAAGACAAATGTCGTGCCGCAGAGCGCGACCGCTGTTGTTGATGGAAGATTTTTGCCTGGGATGGAGGCAGAGCTTCTTGAGACCATTAAATCTCTCGTTGGACCCGATGTCTCCATCGAGATGATGACAAGAGATGTGGCCTTAGAAGTTGATTTTCAAGGCCCACTCGTTGATGCCATGTGTTCTGCGATAAAGAGTGAAGATCCTGATGGCACCCCCGTCCCGTACCTTATGAGTGGCGGTACGGATAACAAGGCTCTCTCAGATCTTGGGATAGTCGGTTATGGCTTTAGCCCACTGAAGATTCCTGCAGATCTTGATTTCATGTCGCTCTTTCATGGTGTTGACGAGCGAGTGCCTGTCGAGGGGTTGCATTTTGGCGTGAGAACTCTTCATCACTTCTTAGTCAATTGCTGAAACTAAATATTTAACTCAGGCTCACACAGTTCATCGAAGCGAGGAAACATCCTCTAGGGCTTGAATTACTGGTTGTGGAAGTTCGATTTCATCAGAGCGCAATACCCCTTTGAGTTGTGCGCCAGTTCGAGCGCCGATAACTGCACTCGAGACACCGGGTCGATCTCTCACCCATGCGATTGCAACCTCAAGCGGAGCAAGACCCAGACCATCGGCTGCCACCACGACCGCTTCGGTGATCTTCTTGGATCTGCGATCAAGATATGGCTCGACAAATGAAGCAAAATGTTGACTAGCACCGCGCGAATCTGCCGGCATACCGTCTTGATATTTTCCGGTGAGAACACCCCTGCCTAGGGGAGACCAAGCTAAGAATCCTAGGGAGAGCGCCTTGCACGCAGGAAGCACTTCCTCCTCGGCCTTGCGATTGAGGAGCGAATACTCATTCTGGACTGAAGCAAGTGCAACTTTTCCTAAGAATGGATTTTGAATAGTTGCGCTTCGCGCTGTCTGCCAACCATTGAAATTCGATATTCCCACATAACGCGCCCGTCCTGATGCGAGCGCAAGATCGAGAGCAGAGAGGGTCTCCTCGAGTGGCACTTGCTCGTCAAAGGTGTGAATTTGCCAGAGATCGACACTCTC
>RGOY01000024.1 GCA_010028225.1 Actinomycetota bacterium | reverse complement strand
AAGACCAGGCGTCATTTCACGCAGCATTCTTAGCAACACTTCTACTCTTCACCGTGAGCGCAAGCGCCATCTTCGCGCTACCTAAAGGTGCACCAGCCAAGGATGGAGGCTCGCGCCCGCTATCTGTTCGCGAGGATTAGTCGCGACGAAGAATTGAGATCAGGCGAAGGACCTCAAGGTAGAGCCAGACGATTGTGACCATAAGACCAAATCCGGCACGCCAGGACTCGACTTCAGGCACACCAGCGGCGACCATCTTCGAAGCTTGATCAAAATCCAAGATCAAGAAGAAGGAAGCGAGAGCTACACCTAGAGCAGAGATTCCAACGCTGAGTAGACCTTGTGAGTACATGCTCGTCGCATTGAAGACGAGAACAGCGACCAGGTTAACGATTCCAAGAACGAGATAACCGATTAGCGCAGTGACAAGGATTCGCGTAAAGCGAGGAGTGACTCTTACTTTTCCACTTCGATAGGCGTAAAGCGCACCGACAAAGGCAGCAAGAGTTCCGATCACTGCCTGGCTAACAATTCCCGGAAAAATATCCTCGTAGATATTACTGATGACACCGAGTGCCAGTCCCTGCATCGCTGCATAGACCATCACAAGAGCTGGGCGGACAGTCTTGCTAAAACTTATGACGAGGGAGAGTACGAAACCCACTCCGAAACCTAAGAGCAGTGCACCAAAACCAAGATCGAGATACCAAGCAAGCGCGCCAGTAACGACCAAGATGCCAAAGAGCATGCCAGTTCTAGCAACGACATCTTCCATGGTGATGCGACCAGTTCGGATTGAAGAGGCAGATGGCGCAGCAAACTGCTCTTCGAGATTCCTTACTTCCTCTGTTCGATCCAGTTCACGGACATCCATCGCGGCATAACCTCGTCTAAATACTGGATTTGAACTTTGCATCTCGTCTTCTCCTTGCTCTCATCGCTTTCGCGATGCTTGGACTTGCACTTTTTCTTTGGTGCCCCCGGTGGGGGTCGAACCCACACTTGGACGATTTTAAGTCGTCTGCCTCTGCCGTTGGGCTACAGGGGCTTAACGGGTCAATCTACCTGCCCGCTTCATCACCTGGTCCAACATGGCTTCGGTCAGCTTGCCAGTGAAGGTGTTCTGTTGGCTGGGATGGTAACTCCCAACCAGTAGACGACTATTCCCGTCTTTCCCAATCCACTGCAACTCGACACCGTGCTTAAACCTGGGAATTCGGTGAAGGTTTTCACCCATCTCGACTAACTGGCGAGTTACCACCTGCCAGGCAAATCCCCCTAGCGCAACGATCACCTTAAGGCTTGGCATCACAAGTTCTAATTCCTTCTCAAAGAATCGATTGCAGTTATCCCGCTCACTTGTGGTCGGCTTATTTCCCGGTGGTGCGCAACGAACCGCGCATGTGATTCTCGTCTTAAAGAGTTCTTGGCCATCTTCTCGAGAGATACTTGTTGGCAGTTTTGCAAGACCCGCTCGATGCAAGGAACGATAGAGCCAATCCCCAGAACTATCGCCGGTGAATATTCTGCCTGTTCTATTCGCACCATGTGCTCCCGGAGCCAATCCAACAATCAAGATCGCAGGTTTATCGACACCGAAACTTGGTACTGGCTTTCCCCAATACTCCTGATCTACATACGCTTTCCGCTTGACGCGTGCCACCTCTTTGCGCCAACTGACTAATCGTGGACACCGTTTACATCTAACGACTTGCTCTTGAAGGAGAGCGAGTTCTTTTCCGGTATTAATTCGCATCACCCAGAGAGAGCGCAATCCCATCCAAGATATCTGACTCTGAAGCAATAAATGAACTCGCTCCACTCGCATGAATGATTCGAGAGAGCACTAGCGCTCCAGCAGTGATGACATCGACTCGACCAGGATGCATATAGCCAAGTGCTGCAATCTGCTCTCTATCCATATTCTGAAACATAATTGCAACTCGATGAGCTTCAGGTGCAAGTATTTCGGATAGGTGGATCGCATATCTGTCATAACTTTCAAGGCCGAGTGATGCAGCAGCGACAGTGGTTGCAGTCCCCGCGACGGCAATCAATTTCTTTGCTGCACTGAAATCAACTCGTTCCCTCACTTGGGCAATCGCTGCATCGATATCAGTAATGGCGCTATCTAGAGATTCTCTCGACGGGGGATTGGAATGAAGATGACGTTCTGCCATTCTGACACAGCCAATATTGACACTCATCGCTGACTCGACTTCTTGTCGTCCGAGGACGAACTCAGTTGATCCGCCACCGATATCAACGACAAGAAACGGTCCGTCATCTGGCCGGAACTCTTTAGTTGCGCCGCGAAAAGAGAGTGCAGCCTCTTCACTACCTGAAATCACCTCTGGCTCTAAGCCAAGTCGCTCACGTACCGGATCTACAAATATCTGCCGATTAGTTGCGTCACGAGTAGCGCTCGTAGCGCAGAATCGAACTCGCTCCACACCTCTACGACGCATCTGCGCGATAAAGCCGTCGAGAGCGCTCAGCGTGCGTTCGACCGCTCGCTCATCAAATCTTCCCGTTCGATCTACTCCCTCCCCAAGTCGAACTATTTCCATATCGCGCGAGATTTCCCGTAGTGAACCTCCAGTGACATCTGCGATAAGTAATCGAATTGAGTTAGTACCACAATCGATTGCTGCCACCCTAGCCACGACAACTTCCTTTCTGCCACCATGGCTGGAGAGCTGCGAGAGCGCGATCGCCTAATGGATTGACGCCTTCACCAACTGCGAGTGAATGTGCAATGAGTGCATGTAGGCACTTGACGCGATCTGGCATCCCTCCTGCAGAAATTCCCTCTATCTCAGGAACGTCAACGCCAAGTTGCCTGGCGAGCGCATCTCTTGTTGCGATGTAATCATCATGCGCTGCGTGATAGAGACCAGCGAGGTTTGCATCTCTCTCCAACTCATCTGACATCTCAGCCATCAGACCGCTTCCCTCGAGCGTGGAGATTGCTGCCGTCAGACGGGGGCAAGTTGCGTAATAGAGAGTGGGAAATGGCGTTTGATCCTCAAGGCGTGGTGGTGTCTCGATCACATCGGGATCGCCACAAGGACAACGGTGTGCGATGCGGTGGACATCTCGAGGTGCTCGTCCCAGCTGATTGGCTATCGCACCAAGATCTGAAGGAGATACCCGCTCACTCACGAGAACCAACTGCAGTGATTGATGAGAGAAGCCGTGAATACCAAGGAATTCCTAGTGGAAAGTCTTGGGCGACTGGCGCAGCGCTCTCTCGTTGGGTATCGATTTTCTTAGGAATGCCGAGAACGATGTACTGCTTCTCACCTGGCATGACAAATCTAAGTCGATCGCGTGCCTGCGACTTGATGTACTCAGGATCTCGCCACTTCTGCAGCTCTGCCTGTGCACGCTCCAGATCTGCCTTCGCTTCTGCTACCTCTCCCTCGAGCGCATTGATTTGAGCACGCTGAACGAAATAATGTTGCAAAGGTGGTGCCACCATGATGGCGACAATAAAAAGAACTACAAAGAAGATGAGAGTTCGTCCGGATTGAACCCGCTCCTGACGACTTCGATTGGTCATACCTTGAATCGTGGGAATGCAGCCTTACCTGCATAGATTGCACTACCGCCAAGCTCAGATTCGATTCTTAGCAGTTGGTTGTATTTAGCAACGCGCTCACTTCGTGCTGGCGCACCTGTCTTTATCTGACCACACTCAAGAGCTACAGCGAGATCAGCGATAGTGGTGTCCTCGGTCTCGCCACTTCTATGACTCATCATGGTTCGGAAATTCGCTTGATGGGCCATCGCAACAGCATCGAGTGTCTCGGTCAAGGTACCAATCTGATTAACTTTGACAAGCATTGCATTGGCCGTTCCACTCGCGATTCCTTTGCTCAATCGCTTCGGATTAGTGACGAAGAGGTCATCGCCGACGAGTTGAACGCGGTCGCCAAGAAGCACCGTCATATCTTTCCAACCACTCCAATCATCTTCAGCGAGTGGGTCTTCTATGGAAACGAGCGGATAGCTATCGACGAGAGCTTGGTAATACTCAATCATCTCGCCGGCGCTTCGCTTTTTGCCTTCGAATTCGTAACTGCCATCGCTGAAGAATTCGGTTGCGGCAACATCTAGTGCGAGCGCTACATCTCTCCCGGCTCGATAGCCCGCTTTCTCGACTGCCTCGAGGATCAGATCAAGCGCCGCTCGATTGCTCTCGAGGTTTGGCGCAAAACCACCTTCATCACCAATGGATGTCGCAAGTCCTCGCTTCTTCAATACCGCTTTGAGTTGGTGGTAGATCTCCGCGCCAGTGCGCAGCGCCTCTGAGAAATTCTTCGCTCCGATGGGAGCAATCATGAACTCTTGAATGTCTACATTGGTATCGGCATGTGCCCCGCCATTGAGAATATTCATCATAGGGACAGGGAGGGTTTTCGCCTTTGCGCCTCCGATGAACTTGTAGAACGAAAGATTCTCACTTCTCGCTGCAGCGCGTGCAACAGCGAGCGAAGCTCCAAGGATCGCATTTGCGCCTAGTCGAGATTTATTCTCAGTACCATCGAGTTTGATCATCAATTCATCGATCGCCCTCTGATTCTTAGCATCGAGACCCTTGATCGCAGGTGCAATCTCTGTGACGACATTCGAGACCGCTTCCAAGACCCCTTTTCCGAGATAGCGAGAACCACCGTCTCGAAGTTCTGCTGCTTCGAAGGCACCTGTTGATGCACCACTTGGGACGGCAGCGCGAGCTGATGCACCATCACTTAAAGTCACTTCGACTTCTACTGTGGGATTTCCACGCGAATCGAGGATTTCTCGCGCAGTCAGTGAATCAATGGATGCCATCTAATCCCCCGTAGCTCTAACTACTTCTCTGGACCTAATTCTTTGGCGTGAAGATGCAAATCTTATCTCAGCGATTCTTCCTTCAACGGGAATCAAATTCTTCGATCTAGAGAATCCATATAGCGCTTCGTTGCTGTTCGAAGCGCATCCTCTGGATCAAGCCCTCGTAAAACCCCAAGTGAGATGAGTTGAAGGAGCGCCTCACCAAATTGATCTTGATCCAATGTCTTCGAATCTCTGATCTCCTGCCCACTCTGCGGCAACTCTCGATCATTCTTCTTTGCACGGAGCAGAACTTTCGCCGCAAGGGAGAGTGCAGGTTGGCCAAGAGGTACGCCATCAAAAATGTCAGTTCGCTTCTTCTCTTCGTTCTTGATCCGCTCCCAGTTTGCCAATACCTCGCCTGAAGAACTTACTTTGATGTCACCGAAAACATGTGGGTGGCGGGAGATGAGTTTGGCAGCGACCTGATTTGCCACCTCATCAACATCAAATGGTCGATCACTTCGCTCTTGCCCGATTCGTGAGTGAAAGAAGACTTGGAGCAAGATATCTCCGAGTTCTTCGACCATAGCGTCTCGATCATCTCGTTCGACTGCGTCGATGAATTCGTAAGACTCTTCTAAGAGGTAGGTAAGCAAGGAAGAGTGGCTCTGTTCGCCATCCCAAGGACATCCACCCGGAGAGCGAAGACGATCCATAACTTCACGAAGATGATCAAGTGCCTTCACATCTTCACTCATAACAAGAGCCGATTACTCCTCGTTTGAGACAGCGCCGTTGCTATCGCCGCCTGGCTGGATTGTCGCGCTTTCTTTATCCCAGAGACCGAATCGAGGATTAAGAACCACGCCTAACTCCTCTGCCTTGGCAGCGATGAGCGCCTGTTGTGCAGAACCGACCTGTTCTTCAAGAACTCCCTGCGCCACGAGAGCTTCAGCTAATTTCTGGTAGATGAGTGCAGTTTTGATGTACGTTCTGAAATCATCTTTAGCAATCGATGCCCCTGCCAGAGCCATGGGCAATCCTTCTTCGCCACCCACCTGCTTAACTACACGTTGATACTCGAACTCGATATCTGATTCTGTTATCTCGATGCCGTATTCATCGGCAATCTTCTGAAGCAAGACCACAGAGATATGAAATTGGGCCATAGTCCTCGTCAAATAATCACCAGTCGCCAACTCCATAGCACTTGTATCAACTAGCTTTCGTTCTTCCAAGACTGCCGTGATGCTCTTCTGTACCGTCTCAAGGGTTATCTCTGAATCGCCAATCACTGCCGCCGCATCCATCTTTGCGCATCCAGTGAGCAGGAGAAGTAGGGCGACAGATAAGGAAGCAAACAGTCTCAATCTCAGTTTCATCGCAACCCTTCAGAGCTAGAAGTTCATTGAGCAAATGACTGCAAGAGATTCTCAAGCCACTCGAGTATCACTAACTCGTGATCTTGATTCTCGCTTGCTTCAACGTGGGCAACCTTAGCCGATGCGCTACGTGGCGCACTCATCGTGGCCAACCATCCATCTAGGTTATGCCTCACAAGCAGGACTTGGCTCTGTGGCTTATAAATAGAACCTGGATAAAGTCGTTTGATCCTCAACTCTTTCGACTCGGCAAGTGTGACCGACGAGAGTTTTACCTGATGTGTCTGCCAGAGCACCTCTGTGATTCCAAGCTCACGAACTCGATTTCTCACTCGCGCTACTCGAAGCAATCTCATCGCCTGTACAGGTAACTCGCCAAAACGGTCTTTCAATTCACCAGCAATCTCATCAATCTCCTCATCTCTACTTGAATTCGCAAGACGCCGATAGAGATCAAGCCGGAGTCGATCTGCCGTCACATAATCTTCAGGAAGATGCGCAGTGACTGGTATCTCCACTTTGCACTCTCGATGGATAGGTTCGCTTCGCATCTTCGAACCAAGAGCAACCTTCATCTCCTCGACAGTCTCGCCAACCATTCTCATGTAGAGATCAAAACCGACATCTGCGATATGACCGGATTGCTCGCCACCTAAGAGATTGCCCGCTCCTCTAATCTCTAAGTCTTTGAGTGCGACCTGCATCCCTGCACCGAGATCAGTATTTGTGGCAATTGTCGTAAGCCGATCATGGGCAAGTTCACTCAGTGGTCGATTTGGGTCATAGAGGAAATAGGCATAAGCGCGCTCTCGACTTCGTCCCACTCGACCCCGAAGTTGATGTAGCTGGGATAACCCGAAGACATCTGCTCGTTCGACGATCAGAGTATTGGCATTTGCAACATCGATCCCATTCTCGATGATGGTGGTGGAGACCAGTACATCAAACTCACGATTCCAGAATGCAAGAACGACTTCCTCGAGAGCAACTTCGCTCATCTGACCATGCGCGACGGCAACACGAGCCTCAGGAACAAGTCGCCTGAGCTTGGCAGCAACTTCATCAATACTCTCTACTCGATTATGAAGATAAAAGACCTGACCATCTCGAAGAAGTTCTCGGTGAATTGCTGCTGTCACCTGCTTTGGATCAAATGGTCCGACAAATGTAAGAATCGGATGGCGCTCCTCCGGTGGCGTTGTGATCGTCGACATCTCTCTGATTCCGGTGATTGCCATCTCAAGCGTTCGAGGGATAGGGGTCGCGCTCATGGCGAGAACATCGATAGATGCTCTCAGATGCTTGAGTGCCTCCTTATGTTCAACGCCAAATCTCTGCTCTTCATCAATCACGACAAGTCCTAAGTCTTTGAAAGCAACATCCTTGGAAAGTAAGCGATGTGTACCGATGACAAGGTCAACGCTTCCCTCTGCAAGTCCTTGCAAAACCTCTTTTGATTCACTCGGGGTGTTAAAACGAGAGAGCGCAGCTACCCGTACTGGAAATCCTGCATATCGAGCAGTAAATGTCGCAAAGTGTTGTTGCACTAACAAAGTCGTCGGAACAAGAATCGCCACCTGCTTTCCATCCTGAACTGCTTTGAATGCTGCACGAACGGCAATCTCTGTTTTGCCATAACCCACATCGCCGCAAACAAGTCGATCCATCGGTCGATCAGATTCCATATCCCGCTTGACATCCTCAATTGTTGAGATCTGATCTGGTGTTTCCACATAAGGAAAGGCATCCTCGAGCTCACGCTGCCAGATCGTGTCTGATGAGAAGGCATAGCCAGGCATGCTCACTCGAGCCGCATAGACCTTGATCAATTCCTTAGCAATATCTCGAATCGCCTTCTTGGCTCGTGCCTTGCTCTTCACCCAATCACTTCCACCGATTCGATGGACTGATGGCGAGTCACCTCCGATGTACTTAGAGATTGCATCGAGAGAATCTGTCGGCACGAAAATGCGATCACCTGCAAGACCTCGACGCGCCGGTGCATATTCAATAACGAGATATTCGCGCTCTGCGCCAGCAACAGTTCTAGTTACTAGTTCGATAAATCTCCCTATTCCGTGCTGTTCATGCACGACAAAATCCCCACGTTTGAGTGAGAGTGGGTCGATCTCCTTGCGCCTACGCGATGGCAGTCTTGCCGTGTCCACGAGAGAGGAGACCCGTTTCGAAGTGGAGTTTTCAAGAGATGAACTACACCGGTATTTAAAGCCTGGCCAGTTCTATTTGTCTCAGAGAGGAATGATGTTGCAAGATGCTCGGAAATCAATTCGTCATAACGTTTAAGAAGTCCATTTCCTTGAGCGCCAATAAAGATAGAAAATCCTTTATCTCGCCAACTCTTCAGATCAGAGATCAATCGTTCACTCTTGCCCTTGTAGTTCTCAACCCCGCGAAGCTCCCAAGCTTGCCGAGAATCCTCTGATGGATAACTATCGAAGTTTCGAGCAGTAATTCCACTCTGCTTCATTGATTCCAGGACATCATCGAGGGAGAGAAAGCTTGAGCCTCGCAATACCTCACGAAGATCTAGTGGAGTTTCACCACCATTAGCAGCGCTCGACCAGGCGGCCTCTAAAAATTCCTCATCAGTCTTCGTTAAATCAAGTGCTCTACTTCGAACTCGTGCACTTTCCAGAAAGATCACTTCACAAGAGTTGGGCATCAACTGGTGAAGCGGGAGAAGCTTGTCTGCAAGGAGAGAGGAGATCGACTCCATACCCTCAACATAAGAACCTGCCGCGATTCTTGAAGCCATCTCGCGAACTTCATCGAAACGCTCAGCAACCTTCAAGGCACGCTCTCTTACCTCATTTGTGATCAGTAGCTCTCGCGCTGGAAGAAGTTCAACTCGCTCTGTGATTTCTTGCATCGATCTCTGGTCAGAGACTGAGAAATACCTAATCTCCTCTATTTCATCACCAAAGAGATCAACTCGAATCGGGTGCTCGCAGTCAGTAGGAAAGATGTCGATTAAGCCACCGCGAACTGCGAACTCCCCTCGCCGCTCGACTAGGTCGACACGTTGATAAGCCAGCGCTACAAGACTTTCGATGATCTCTTGTTGGCTTTTCTCGCTCCCTTTGGCAAGAAGAATCGACTTAACATTCTCCGAGATGATTACTGGTTGTAGGAGCGCTCGAACTTGAGTGACAACTACGCGTACCTGGTTCGCTCCGCCACTTTGAATTTGTTCAAGTAAGTGACGCGTCTTCACTCGCTTAGCAACGGTGTCGCTCTGTGGACTCAAACGCTCGTGCGGCAACGTCTCCCATGCCGGAAACTGCGCAACCGATTCATCGCCAAGGATGGCGCGAAGTGAAGTGACGATCTCACTCTCTGCTCGCGAAGAGTGGGTTACCACGAGTAGGAACTTCGCTGCCGCTCTGTAGCCAAGTGCGAGAGCGGTCGCTGGGCTTGCGATCTCGACACTACTTTGATGTCGATCATCAAGGGCAGCGCTCGCACCGAGAGCATGCATCAAGATTTCTGACATCTACTAATCCATTCGATGAGGGATTTCAGCGCCAAGACAACGCCGAAAAGCCCCTCTTGAGAAATACCCAGGGGTTAACTCAAGGGAGCGTGAATCAGTTTATAGCGTCGCTGGAACTCTCAGGAATTGAAAGTGGATTGCGAACGCTCAAGGCCCTCTTTGATGAGTGACTCGACTGCATCACTGGCGCGGTCGATGAAGGATGCAAGCTCATCGCGCTCTTGAGAACTGAAATTCTTGAGAACGAAATCTGCAGGATCTTGCCTGCCTGGAGGTCTTCCGATTCCAAGTCTTATCCGAAAGTATTCAGGACCACCGAGGGATGCAGTCATCGATTTCAGTCCGTTATGGCCGTTCTCGCCGCCGGCAAACTTGATTCGAATGGCGGCGAAATCAATATCTAGTTCATCATGAAGTGCAATCAGATGCGAGTTTTCGAGCGAATAGAAGTCTCGAAGCGAGCGCACTTGAGGTCCAAGTGAGTTCATATATGAGTTCGGTTTTGCCAGCGTAATCGCAGTAGGACCGAGTTTGAACTCGGCAATGCGATTGCCAGATTTATGTGATGAGAAAGTTACGTGATGGCGTTTTGCAAGATCTTCGACGACCATTGCACCAACGTTGTGACGAGTCCGCGCGTATTCATCGCCCGGATTGCCAAGCCCCACCACGATCCATCTTTCGGTCGTGGAAGACATGAGCTACTACTTCTTCTCGCTCTTTTCGCCTTCACTACCGGCGGCTGCGGCTGCTTCACCCTCTGCAGGAGCTGCTTCACCCTCTGCAGGAGCTGCAACAGCAACTGGCTCTTCCATAGCAGCGCGAACTGAAAGGTGAACAACGACTGTGTCCGGAGTAGAGACCAATGTGACACCTTCAGGGAGCGTTACATCGGCAGCGGTCTTCGAGTCACCTGCGACGAGGCCAGTGATATCGAGATCAAGGTGAGAAGGAATCGCGATTGCCAGACACTCAACCTCGATTGAGTTATGGACGTGCTCAAGAATTCCATCACGGTCATAATCGCCACTTGCATGAACTGGGACCATGACTCGAACTCGCTCGTCACGACGGACCAGAATCAAATCGATATGTTCGAGATGTCCCTTGAGCGGATTACGGACTATCGACTTAGGGAGCGTCAGCTCTACCTTTCCGTCGATATCAATATCAAGAAGGACGTTAGAAGTCTTGATCGCGACTCCTACTTCCTTTGCAGGCAGTGAGATATGCACTGGCTTCTCGCCATGACCATAGATAACCGCTGGAACAAGACCATCTCGCCGGGCTCTACGTGAAGCACCCTTACCGAATTCGGTACGAAGTGATGCCTTGATTGAAATTTCTGCCATGTTCGTCTTCCTCTTCGTCGATTACGGACTCTTGTAGTCCCTCGCCGTTAAAGCGGAAGCGGAGATTAGCCTGAACCGAACCGAAAGACAAAATCGATCAGGAATGTCCATCAAAGAGGCTAGTCACTGAACCATCTTCGAAGACTTCTCGAATAGCCCTGGCCAAGAGCGGCGCGATGGAAAGCGTCGTCAACTTGTCGAACTTATTCGCCTCGGCAACTGGCAAAGTGTTGGTCACAACGACTTCACTCACCTTTGAATTTCGTAGTCGATCTGCTGCTGGCCCCGAGAAGACTGCATGAGTTGCCGCGATGATCACTTCTTCGGCTCCCTCATCAATCAAGGCATCGACCGCTTTGGTGATAGTTCCTGCAGTGTCGATCATGTCATCGATGACTACGCAGGTCTGTCCTTTGACATCACCGACAACTTTGCCGGTCGTTGCCTCATTAGGCACGCGCGGATCTCGAGTCTTATGGATGAAGGCAACTGATGTTCCACCGAGAAGATCACTCCACCGCTCTGCTACACGCACGCGGCCTGAATCAGGCGAAACGATG
>RGOY01000230.1 GCA_010028225.1 Actinomycetota bacterium | reverse complement strand
GAAAATTTCTTTGATTTTCTCGGATTTGTTCTGTACTTCTGCCATTAATTCGCTGTAAGTCAATGTAGTGCCGAGCAACTTCGATTGTTGTCTTATACCCAAGATCTTGCAATAAATTTACGGTAGTTGTTTTTCCTGAACTAGGCCCTCCAGTAATTACATACCACTTAGTATAAATCGTATCAGTGCTCAATTTATTTAAACATATTCTTCAATGGCCTCGTATCTACTAAATTTAAACATAGTCTACTGCACTGTTTAAACTATAATTCGCCAAAAGAAGTAAGATAACACAGTGATAAATCCAAAGGTTAGTTGGATATTATTTATATCTGCTGGAATTACATTAATTCTTGGCTTTAATTCAAATGTTTTTTGGATTATTGGTGGATTACTTGGATTAATACCAGCGATTACTTGGGTAATAAATGAGCTGCGTTCAAAAACTTTTGGGTCAGATATTTTGGCAGTTTTAGCATTAATCGGTGCACTATTAACTGGTGAGTTATTTGCTGCCTCCGTAATCTCTTTTATGTTAGCAAGTGGCAGAATCTTGGAATCATGGGCTCAAGCCAGGGCAGAAAAGCAATTAAAAGCCTTAATCGAAAGAGTTCCTAGATTCTCAAATAGAGTTTTAAGTACTGGCATGATTGAAGAGATTGAGCTGAATGAAATTGCAGTAGGTGATCGACTTTTGGTTAGATCAGGTGAGATCGTTCCGACTAACGGCCAATTAACACAAGCTGCCACTCTTGATGAGTCTGCGTTGACAGGGGAACCATTTCCTGTGAATAGAGCTGAATCTGAGATGATTAATAGCGGAATTGTTAATGCGGGAGCACCATTTGAATTTATTGCTAAAACAACCTCAGAGCAAAGTACATACTCTTCCATTATCCGACTAGTTAAGACCGCTCATGATAAAAATTCACCCAGCGTAAGAATTGCCAATAAATGGGCAATTAAATTTGTGCCGGTTGCGTTATTTATGGCTGGAGCAGCTTGGCTCATAACAGGTCAGGTAGAACGTGCTGTGGCTGTATTAGTCACCGCTACTCCATGTCCTTTAATTTTGGCAGTTCCAATTGCAATAGTCTCTGGGTTATCCCAATCTGCAAAAAACGGGGTTATTGTAAAAGGTGGTGCAATATTAGAGCTACTCGGTAGAACTGAAGTTGTACTTCTTGATAAGACTGGGACACTCACGCATGGTGGGCCTGTGGTTAGTCAAATTCAATCAGCAAATGGATTTTCTTCCGATGAAATTCTCCAGCTTGCAGCTTCAGTAGATCAATATTCGACTCATATTATTGCAAAAACTCTTGTTAGTACGGCAAAGTTAAAAAGTATTGAGCTGTTAAAAATAAATGAAGTAAATGAAATTGCTGGACATAGGATTGAGGGCAAGTATAAAGATGAAGTTATTAAAGTTGGCCAATTAGTTGGTGATAAGCCTAATTGGCTTACTTTAGATTTTCCACTAATTGTTGCTATCTACAAATCAAATGAAGTAATTGGTGCAATTGGATTACAAGATGAGATTAGATCAGAGTCAAAGAAATTGATTTCAGATTTAAAAGCAGTAGGCGTTAAATATGTTGCTTTAGTCACTGGTGATAAG
>RGOY01000229.1 GCA_010028225.1 Actinomycetota bacterium | reverse complement strand
GCAGCAGAGGCTGTTGCAAAAGTAGTACCGGGCACTCTCGCACTTCCACATGCTTACGGTCGACTTCAATTTGGTGAGGATCTCGAACTCACCTTTCAGACTTTGATTGGCACTGGCCTTAACGGCAATGTCGCAGCGGTGGTTGTGATTGGTATCGAGCCAAAGTGGACCGAACGAGTCGCTGCGGGGATTGCGAAATCTGGAAAGCCAGTCGCTACATTCTCGATTGAAGGCAAAGGCGATCTTCAAGTCATTGCTGATGCAGCTCGAGTTGCTCAAGTTTTCTTGCAAGATGCTTCTGAGATAACTCGTGAAGTCGCAAGCGAAGGTGATCTGATTATGAGTATCAAGTGCGGCGAGTCCGACACCACTTCTGGGCTTGGTTCTTGTCCGACTACATCGCAAGCAGTAGATCGCTGGGTCGCAGCCGGTGGAACCGTCTTTTTCGGCGAGACTTCAGAACTCACTGGAGGTGAGCATCTGATTGCCGAGCGATGCATTGATGATGCCTGTCGTCGTGCTTTCCAGGAGACGTACGACAACTACATCAAAGTGATCGAATCCACTGGTGCGAACTTGCTGGGATCACAACCAACGCAAGGCAATATCGCAGGTGGTCTCACAACAATTGAAGAGAAGGCGCTTGGAAATATCGCAAAGACTGGATCAGTACCCGTAATCGGTGTTCTAAAACCAGCGCAAGCACCTGATCGAAAGAAGCAGGGTCTTTACTTTATGGATACCTCATCGGCCGCTGCAGAGTGTGTGACTTTGATGGCTGCTGCGGGCGCGGTTGTACATCTTTTCCCCACTGGACAGGGAAATGTAATTGGAAATCCGATCGTGCCAGTCTTGAAGCTCACTGCGAATAAGAAGACAGCCGGCTCGATGAAAGAACACATCGATCTTGATGTTTCAGGGCTTCTTCGTCAGGAGTATGACCTGACTAAAGCTGGCGACATGATGATGGAGGTCATCGAGCGAACCGTGAATGGTCGCCTCTGCTCTGCAGAAGCGCTAGGACATCGCGAGTACATCTTCACCAAGCTATACATCTCTGCTTAGCTCTCACTTAATTACGCATCAAGTAATCAAGTAGAAGTACTGAAAAAAGGGATAGAGGGGACTGGTTCGTGATTGTTATCAGTGAAGATGTCTGGAGTGAGGGATTCGCCAACCTTGCAAAGACTCAGACGATCATTCACGAACCAGATCTCTGGAATAGACGCGAGGATCTTAAAGCGCTCCTCAAAGATGCCACTGCGCTCATTGTTAGAAATCGTACTCAAGTCAATGAAGAGATCTTTGCCGCTGCGCCAAACTTAAGAATCGTTGGTCGCGCAGGAGTGGGCCTGGACAATATCGATCTCAACTCTGCCGATGCCCACGGTGTTGTTGTCTCCGCTGCGCTGGGAATTAACGCAGTAGCGGTTGGTGAATTAACCCTTGGGCTCGCACTGGCACTTCTCCGTCGTGTCACTGAATTAGATCAATCCACTCGAAATGGCGCTTGGGATCGAAGAGCGGGAAGTGAAATCTCGGGTAAGACCTGGGGAATGCTCGGTTTTGGTGCAACGGCACGCGCCTTGGCAAGACTACTTAAGGGGTTTAACGTCGAAGTCCTTGCCTACGATCCTTTTGCGAAGATCG
>RGOY01000228.1 GCA_010028225.1 Actinomycetota bacterium | reverse complement strand
GATTTCGCCAGAGCACCAACTCCAAGAACCAGCAGATTGCCATTCCGGCGAGCATCGAGATGATGATGGAGAGGATGAAATTAAGTTCGAGTGTGACGCTGAAAAAATAGGTGATGAAAGCGCCGAGAGTTAGAAAGTCTCCGGCTGCGAAGTTGACCAAGCGAAGCACGCTATAGAGAAGTGAAATCCCAACCGCTGCAATCGCAAAGATCGAGCCAGCAACGAGGCCATTGAAGAGGTACTGAATCAGATCAGTCACTAGTCAGGCCTCTCCTCGCACCGTGAAGATTCGACGGGATAGCTCCCCGAAAGAAGGCCCATCTTATGGCTGCCGCATGCCATGTAAAGGGTTTTCCTTGAGAGAAAGTCCACTAATCACGCCCGGATGCTCTTCGACCACTTTGTAATCTGTCCCCCTAGGAGATGGGGCTTTTTCAGGTGACTTCGCATCAGTTTTCTGCCGGCGGTTTCAAAGCCTCTGTCCGAAGAGATGTGGCTCGTAAATCTTTACTGGGTGTTCTCTCTATTCTTTCTGGACTCCTAGTTGGTCTGGTAGCAGCACCAATTGCGGAGGCAAATGTTCTCCAGAGTGCTTGCGTTATTGGCAGTTCGACTGCGGGGTGCGCCGCTTATTCGCCTCAGGAAATTTACAACCTATACGGAACAGAAACAGATGGAACTCAATACATTTCAATCGGCGGCAGTAGCACACAGGTCTATCTTTTGATGAATAGGTCAAACTCGGACTCTGGCGGTTGGGTTCTTCTCATGAAGGGAATTCGAGGCAGTACGAACTTTGGATACAGCTCGACTATGTTTACTAGCAGTAGTTCCACAATGGCCACTGACTCCCTCTCCGATGATGTGAGCACCGACGCAAAGTTTTCAGCCTTTAACAATCTCTCAGTTAAGAAATTGCTGGCCGTATTTAAGAGTCCTCAGAATGGATCAATAAGTGCTGGCGGCGACATCTCGAGTAACGCTTTTGGAGGCCATGTATGGCTCGAGACATTGTCATCCACGGCAACGGCATACAACACTCTCGCCACAACCAATAACTTGGCTTCATCATTTGCGGGTCTACGTTATTCACTCTATCGGCAATCAAATTCAGTTTCTGCTACTCAGGTCTTTAGTTATCAGACTGGTTACGCCAGTTACGGCTTTAATCAAACTGCCTGTGGCGCGGCAAGATATGCACGTTGGGGGATTGTCTTTAACAATGAGGGCGACGGAAGTTCTTGTGACACCTACGTGGGAATTGGATTAGCGAGCAGTTCCCCAGGTGACCAGGTGATGTGGAGCGGGGTGGAGTATCCGAGCCAAGGTGCTGGAAGTGGCAAAGGCAATATGGCATTTCAAATTTGGGGCAAGATGTCAGATCCCAGCTTGTCGTCTCCAAGATCGCTCTCAGTCACCGATCAAGGATCAGGATCTGTGAACGTCAGTTGGCTTCCACCAAGTAGCGGAACGACAACGGAATATGTGCTCCAATATAAGACATCCGCACAACTTTGGAATCAATCGACTTCACATCGAGTAACCAGCCCAACTTCTACACCATCTGTGACATTGACCGGCCTCAGTGCAGGTCAATATGACTTTAGAGTATTTGCGAGAAACTCTGGTTCAAGTCAAAGTAGTGCTTCAC
>RGOY01000227.1 GCA_010028225.1 Actinomycetota bacterium | reverse complement strand
AACTAGACTCATCGCATCGGCCGCACTCAAGACTCCGGCGAAATGAGCAGCACTGAACTCGCCAACCGAATGTCCGGCAAGAAGAAGAGCAGTCTTATTGAAATGATCCTTGAGAAGTTGCCAGGTGAGAATGGATGTTGCGACGATTAAAGGTTGCGCATGTGCAGTGTCCCTGACCTCATCATTGCCTGCAGAAGTTCCAAGATGAAGAAGATCAAGCCCCGAGATATCAGACCAACTCTCGATTTGCTCGCGCCCGGTTGAATCTTCAAGCCATGGCGAGAGCATTCCAGGGCTCTGCGAACCTTGACCAGGAGCAAGGACTGCCAACATGGATTTAAGTCTAAGTGCCGCTTCGATTTACTCGAAAGTATTGTGATGAACAAGCCAAACTTGAACCGCATGAGGCGCAAGGGTTGAGATATCGCCAGGGGAGCGAAGTTGTGGTTCAAATTCCGCAACCAAGTGTGATGAGTCAAAGATAGAGCGATAGGAGTCCCCCCAACGCTGACCAGGCAATTGAAATAAAATTTCATCTCTGGATGCATTGAGAAGTAAGAGGAGACCTTGTTTTTCTTTAGCTTCGAAGAAAATTGCTAAATGCATGCACTCACTCTCATGCCAGTCCGCTTCACTCATCTCGTTGCCATCACTTCTAAACCAGGCAATATCTTTTCTATTGGTAGCAGAATCGATGTTGCCGGTGAAGAAATCAGAGATAAGGTGATTGAGATAGAGCGAGCGAATCTCAATAAGACGCTGGAGGGTAGCCAAGAGGTCTTGCGCTACGTCGCCGTCACTGTGCCACGAAAGAAAGAGTCCCCCATCGAAATTTCTAGGTGAGTCATTTTCCTCGTTTCTATCAATAGTGAAGGCGTTGTTCGATCCAGAGAGAGAACGAGAGCGCTCATCTCCCATAGTGATCATGGGCACTCCTGCAGAGAGCAGCAGCGTTGCAAGCAGAGACTTCTGAAGCCTGGTTCTCACATTTTCTATCTCAAATTCATCGGAGGAGCCTTCAACCCCAACGTTCCAGGATCGATTCTCATGTGAGCCATCTCGATTGAACTCGCCGTTAGCGAGATTGTGCTTTTCTTGATAACGAACCAGATCGTGAAGTGTGAATCCATCGTGGGCGGTAATGAAATTAATTGATGCATCTGGCCCGCGTTCATGGAAGAGATCATCGGATCCGCTTACTCGACGAGCAAGATCTGCCACTCCAGGATGCTCTCCAGTTGCGTGCTGACTGAGCCAGAAGTTGCGCACGCCATCGCGATATCGATCGTTCCACTCTCGCCAGGGCTTTGGAAATGCTCCCAGTGAATATCCTGCAACATCCCAAGGCTCTGCTATCAGTTTGCGTTGAGAAAGAATTGGGTCGTGATAAATCTTCGTGATTAACTCACTCGCCCTAGGGTCTGGATTGCCTTTTGCGTCACGAGCAAGAGAGGTAGTGAGATCGAATCGAAATCCATCGACTCCGATCACTTCACTCCACCAAAGAAGTGAATCGAGTATCAACTCCTGAGCCATGGGATCCGCCGCGTTGATGGTGTTGCCGCATCCGGTGAAATCAAGTATTTCCCCGTTGTCATCATGGAGGTAATAGGCAAGAGGATCAATGCCTCGCCACGAGAGCATCGCCCCATTTTTCCCACCCTCAGCAGTGTGATTGA
>RGOY01000226.1 GCA_010028225.1 Actinomycetota bacterium | reverse complement strand
TCAAAGTCCCAGATCTTGGATCATGTCTGGCAATACGACTTCCGTGGTGATGCCGGAATTGTGGAAACTTATATCTCCTACCTTAGAAAGAAGATTGATACCTACCAACCTGCGCTAATACATACGGTTCGCGGAGTGGGTTATCGCCTTCGGTTACCTGCTAAGAACTAATCTTTCGCTGTGAACCAGCCACTGCGAAAATTTAAGCCTATCCCTGGGCAGTGGAGTTTAAAAAATCGCCTCGTTCTCGGGGTCGTAATCCTCGGTGCGCTAGGAATTACTGGTTCAGATTTTGCGGCCCAGAACGCTTTTCGCACATTCTTAATCGCACAAGTAGATGCGCAACTTGAATCGGTTTCAACTACATCCGGAATTCGCCTTGATCGCGCTGGAATATTGAGCAATGGAGCAGAAACTCAGAGTGAAAATGAGCCTCTCTTCCGCCCCTTTGAGCCAATCCGTGAAGTTCCCTCTGAGATAAGCATTAGCTTGCTTGATCGTGACGGAGTGGTGGTTGGAACGCTGGGCGGTTCAGAAAGCCCACAACAAGTTCAAAATGTAATTAGCGGATTAGATATAGCGACCCTGCAAGAACGTGGAGTTAAGCCTTTCACGCTGGAAGCAGATAATGGGAATCGCTCTGAGTATCGCTTGCTTGCGCGAGTTCTACCTGGTGATGTTGGCAGTGTTGTAACGGCAATCTCACTTGATGGAGTCGAGCGTTCAATCAATCAACTTAGATTTCTATTCTTTGCAGTCGGGATAATAGTTTTGATATTTCTCGCTTTGATTGCAAGACGAATTATTGGAATTTCACTTCGCCCTCTCACTCAAGTTGAAGAAACTGCAGAGGCATTTGCTAAAGGTGATTACTCTGCTCGCCTTCCTGAAGCTCGTGGAGATACCGAGGTAGGCAGATTGACCTGGTCACTAAATCAAATGCTCACTCGTATCGCAGAATCTTTTGAAGCGCGTAAAGCAAGTGAGGAGAAATTGCGTCGTTTTGTTGCTGATGCATCTCATGAGTTACGAACTCCATTGACCGCCATCCGTGGCTTTGCTGAATTACATCGCCAAGGTGCGGTTGTTGGAGAAGAGAAGACGGCTGAATTGGTAAGGCGAATAGAGAGCGAATCTATCCGCATGTCCACATTGGTAGAGGACTTACTCTTGCTTGCCCGGCTTGATCAATCACGTGAAATGGAGCGTCTCCCAATTGATTTGAAGACTTTGATAAATGAGGCAGTCACATCAGCTAGAGCTGCCGGGCCAAACCACCCAATAACGCTCTCCCTTCCATCTGATGACATATTCATACTTGGAGATTCCATGCGTATCCATCAAGTAATCTCAAATCTTCTTGCCAATGCGCGCACCCATACTCCCAATGGAACAGAGATAAAAATCAATCTCACTTCCGGCGAAGATGGAGTGGTAATTGAGGTTAGTGATAACGGTCCAGGGCTATCTAAGGCCGACCAGGAGCGAATATTTGAGCGCTTTTATCGAGCAGATCCTTCTAGAGTGAGAAGTGGCGGTGAGGGTACTGGGCTTGGCTTATCTATTGTTGATGCCGTTATGCGCGCGCATGGCGGAACGGTAAATGTGACTTCGGAACTTGGACACGGCGCAACATTCAAACTCTTCTTCCCAATTCAAGACTTGTAGGATTTCGAGATGC
>RGOY01000225.1 GCA_010028225.1 Actinomycetota bacterium | reverse complement strand
TGGACGCGGCGCATAGTGCCAACGTTGAGCGATTCATTTTTCTTGGGTCGAGCTGCATCTATCCTCGGAATTGCCCACAACCGATAAAGGAAGAGTATTTGTTGACCGGACCTCTTGAGGAAACGAACTCAGCTTATGCACTTGCCAAAATTGCAGGGTTAGAGCTCATTCGATCCTACAGAAAGCAATTCGGTCGCAAGTGGGTTTCGCTGATGCCAACGAATCTTTATGGTCCAGGAGATAATTTCAATCTTGAAGTAGCACATGTCCTTGCTGCCCTAGTTAATCGATTTGTCTCAGCATCTCTAGCGGGAATAACCGAAGTGACTTTGTGGGGATCGGGTACTCCTCGACGCGAGTTCCTCCATGTTGACGATTTGGCGACTGCGGTAGAAGTAGTACTTGAAAAATATGATGATTCGATTCATTTAAATGTCGGGACCGGAGTTGACCTGACAATCAAAGAACTCGCAGAGGTTGTCGCCAGCATCTCTGGATATTCAGGGAAGATCTTGTGGGATAGCTCTAAACCTGATGGAACCCCCAGGAAGATCCTTGAAATATCTCGAATCTCTGCTTTGGGTTGGTCCCCAACCATTACTCTGGAACAGGGAATTCGAGAAGTTGTTGAATACTTCAAGAACTCCGAGACGGTAAGGAGATAAGGGAGACAAGATGAAGCGTGCTCTCATTACCGGAATAACAGGACAAGATGGTTCGTACCTTGCAGAGTTTCTGTTGGCGAAAGATTATGAAGTTCATGGACTCATACGGCGTTCAAGCAGTTTCAATACCGGTCGACTAGATCACATTTACCAAGATCCACATATTCCAGACGCAAAATTGATTCTTCACTACGGAGACCTCTTGGACGGAGTTGGGATTACCAATCTCATAAGAGAAATTGAACCTCATGAGGTGTATAACTTAGCGGCACAATCACATGTAAAAGTCTCATTCACAATGCCGCAATACACCGCTCAAGTCGATGGCGTGGGAACGGTAGGTATCTTAGAAGCGATTCGTTCATCAGGACTGAGCACCAAGTTTTACCAAGCGAGTACGAGTGAACTCTTCGGTTCGACTCCACCACCACAGAATGAAGACTCAGCATTCCGTCCTCGAAGCCCATATGCAGCGTCGAAATTGATGGCCTATTGGTCAACAGTTAACTATCGTGAAGCTTTTGGAGTTCATGCAACTAACGGCATACTTTTCAATCATGAGTCACCGAGGCGCGGCGAAACCTTCGTAACTAGGAAAATCACCCGAGCGGTCGCTGCAATTAAGCAAGGCCGACAAGAGAAACTCTACCTAGGAAATCTTGAAGCGGTTCGAGATTGGGGCTACGCCAAGGAATACGTGGAGAGTATGTGGATGATGCTCCAACAAGATCAGCCATCAGATTATGTTGTCGCTACCGGAGTTGGTGCCACGGTGAGGGATTTTGCCCAAGTTGCTTTCGCACACGCAGGGCTTGATTGGAAGGATTTTGTCGTTGAAGATGAGCGATATCGTCGCCCAACCGAGGTTGATGCTTCGATAGGCGACGCCTCCAAAGCACAACGTGTGCTCGGTTGGCAACCAAGCACTAAATGGGATGATCTCGCAAGACTAATGGTTGATGCAGATTTACAACTTGGCTAGGGATAAGAAACTAACCGACTAGGTTTAGAAGCGAAATTTCTGGGGGACAAAAAAGTCTCAGT
>RGOY01000224.1 GCA_010028225.1 Actinomycetota bacterium | reverse complement strand
GAAGTTCGCTTCCACTCCGTGCCGTTGATGAATACGGTTGGAGTTCCTTCTACACCGTACTTAGACATCGAAGCATCGACTGCGTTGACTAAATCGATCTTCTCATCGCCTTGAACGCACGAGGCGAATTTCTCGGAGTTAATTCCAATCTTCTGGCCAATCCTGACCAAGTTATCTGGATTCCAGAACGCTGAACCTTCTTCCGGTTGAGTAATGAAAAGGGCTTTATGGAAATCAAGAAGGCGATCTTCATCAGCAGCACAGTAAGCCGCATTAGCAGCTCGACGAGATGGCGCACCAAGGAAGGAAGCAAAGTGGTAAGCAACTTCTGCCTCACCGCTGGTGATCAACTCTTCTACGTAACTGCCCATGGCAACTTCAAATTGTCCGCAGACCGGGCATTGGAAGTCTTCCCAAATGGAGAGTTTGACTGGTGCGCCTTGATTGAAGACCACTGCCTTGTCATCAGCATCAGAGACGACAGTCTTGATTGGGGATGAGGTAACGAAGTCGTTCAAAACTGTGAGCGCATCATCTGGCTCTTTATCATCCAGAAATAACGAAAGCGCGCCAAGTGTGACAACTACAAGACCGACCATGGCGATCACTATCCACCGAGTTACTTTGTCGCCTTCACTCTTCTTTGCATTGCTACGGCGTTCGGCACGGGGATTTTCACGGGGTGTCTTTGGCATGGCGAGAGTATAGATAGAGCCGAGAAGGCTGGCGAGTTAGCCGTCACCCTTCACTACTGCGAGGAGAGCGCTTACGCCCCTGGCGAATGGATGATGTTGAAGAAGCAGCTGGGCTCACCCGTGTGGCAGGCAACACCCTTCTGATTCACTCGATAGAGAAAAGAGTCAGCATCGCAGTCATAAGCAATTTCAACGATCTCTTGAATATTGCCCGAACTCTCGCCCTTTACCCAGAGTTCGTTTCTACTTCGACTCCAATATGTTGCCTTGCCCGTCTCGACGCTCCGCTCAAGAGCACTCCTATTGATATAAGCAAGCATCAAAACTTCTTTACTCTGGTGATCCTGAACCACGACAGGCAGTAAGGAATCTTCGCTCTCGAAACTCTCCAGAATCTGATGGAGAGATGCATTTACTCTAAATGTCATGACTTCTCCTTACCGTGAAACCTTTTTCCGCAAGATGGCTCTTGACTTGAGAAATTGAAATGGAGTCATAATGGAAAACACTCGCCGCAAGGACGGCATCTGCACCGCGCCCGACCGCATCACTAAAGTCAGTGAGTGCGCCCGCGCCGCCACTTGCTATCAATGGCACTGACGATCCCTCGCGGATAAGTCGGATCAGCTCAAGATCGAATCCCCCTTGAGTTCCATCTCTATCCATCGAATTAAGCAACACCTCGCCAACCCCGCGATCAATAGCCTCTCTTACCCAACTCACTGCATCCTTGCCTGCCGAGCGGGTGCCACCGTGTGTCGTCACTTCAAATCCACTCGGCATTTGACGCGCTCGCCTGGCATCAATAGAGATGACAAGTACCTGCGAACCAAAATCACGGGCAATTTCGTCAATCAGTTCTGGTCTCATGATTGCCGCTGTATTGACTGAAACTTTGTCTGCCCCAGAGCGAAGTAATAGATCAACATCCTTGAGCGAAGTGACCCCTCCGCCTACAGTGAGAGGAATAAAGATGCTCTCTGCGGTACGCCGAACTAAATCAAAGGTCGTTGCT
>RGOY01000223.1 GCA_010028225.1 Actinomycetota bacterium | reverse complement strand
GGGAGTAGTCGCTGCGGGTGACGTTACGGGAGTGGCATTTGCCGAATCAATCAGGGCAAGTTCTGCGCCAACTGCGACAGTTTGATCGACTGTGACAATAATCTTCGAGAGAGTTCCTGCTGCTGGTGACGGAATTTCTGTATCGACTTTATCTGTCGAAACCTCAAGAAGGGGCTCATCGAGCGCGACGGCATCACCCTCGTTCTTTAACCAACGAGTTACGGTTCCTTCGGTGACGCTTTCGCCGAGTGCAGGCATTCGCACTGAGAATGACATCTTCTTCTCCCTTACCGACCCATCACAGTCAGACCATGCCGTAGAAGCCGAAGGCTACCCGTGCGCATGGAGTGGCTTACCGGCCAATGCTAGATGTGCTTCGCCCATTGCCTCAGAGAGCGTTGGGTGAGCGTGAATGAACTGAGCCACATCGCTCGCATCCGCCTCCCAGTTGAAGATCAGTTGCGCTTCAGCGAGAAGTTCACCAACCCGAGATCCGACCATATGAATCCCCAGTATCGGTCCATTCTTTGCAGCGACGAGTTTGACCGAACCAGCAGTTTTGAGAATCTGAGCCTTGCCGTTACCGGCTAAGTCGTAATTTAATTCCACGACATCATAACCACGTTCTTTTGCATTCGAGGTGTTGAGACCCACTGATGCCACTTCGGGCTCTGAATATGTGACACGCGGAATTCCGTCGTAGTTGATTGCGCGTGGAGCGAGTCCAGCGATTTCTTCAGCCACCATGATTCCCTCGGCAAAGCCAACATGTGCAAGTTGCAGAGTTGGAATGAGATCGCCAACTGCCCAGATGCCTGGGATATTGGTTCGACACTTATCATCGACAAGTACATAACCACGATCCATCGTGATTCCTTGTTCCTCATACCCAAGCCCTGCAGAAACCGGGCCTCTGCCCACCGCAACAAGAAGCAATTCGGCACTATGCGTCGCGCCATTCTCAAGAGTTACAGTCACAAGATCTTTTGCGACGGTTGCGCTCTTGAATCGAACTCCTACCTCAAATGAGATGCCGCGCTTTCGGAAGGCGCGCTCGAGCTGCTTGCTTGAACTCTCATCCTCAACGGCGATCAAACGCGGTAGCGCTTCGATGATTGTTACTTCAGCGCCGAATGATTTCCAGACCGATGCAAACTCACAGCCAATCACTCCGCCACCAAGGACAATCACGCTCTTGGGGACGTAATCTAAATTCATCGCATGATCCGAGGTAACGATTCGCTTTCCATCAATCTCAAGCCCGGGAAGAGTCTTCGGGTAAGAACCTGTTGCCAGAAGAATGTTCTTGGCGGTGTAGCGAGTTCCATTAACTTCAACAGCATTCGGTGCAACTAACCGTCCAGCACCTTCGACATAGGTAATTTTTCGCGATTTAACGAGTCCTTGCAATCCTTTGTGAAGTTTAGAGATGACACCGTCTTTATAAGCATTGACTCCAGGCATATCCATCGACTTGAACTCGGCCTTGACGCCAAATGACTCAGCTTCGCGGGCATTGTCGGCGATTTCGCCTGCATGCAATAGGGCTTTGGTTGGAATGCAGCCACGGTGAAGACATGTTCCGCCGAGCTTGTCTTTCTCAATCAGTGCAACGTTTAGTCCGAGTTGCGAAGCACGAAGTGCCGCCGCATATCCGCCCGAACCGCCACCAAGTACGACAAGATCAAATTCCAACTTCACACACCCCGA
>RGOY01000222.1 GCA_010028225.1 Actinomycetota bacterium | reverse complement strand
AGTAAGCCCGAGAGGCTATTTCTTTGCTTTGCGGGAGGAGAGAATTTGGTCGATGAGTCCGTATTCGACCGCTTCTTGAGCTGTGAGGATCTTGTCGCGCTCGATATCTTTCTCGATATCTTCACGCTCCTTATTGGAATGCCGAGCCAAAAGATCTTCCAAAAGATTTCGCATGCGAAGGATCTCTCGGGCTTGAATCTCGATATCTGATCCCTGTCCCCCACCTTCGCTATAAGGCTGGTGGATAAGAATTCGCGAATGCTCAAGGGCATAACGCTTTCCTTTTGTTCCTCCCGCCAGAAGCACAGCCGCAGCAGAGGCTGCCTGTCCGAGGCAGATTGTCATCACATCTGGACGAACAAATTGCATCGTGTCATAAATCGCAGTGAGTGCAGTGAAAGATCCACCTGGTGAGTTGATGTACATGATGATGTCGCGATCTGGATCCATTGACTCAAGAGTGAGAATCTGAGCCATGACATCGTTTGCAACTGTGTCATCGATAGCTTGGCCGAGGAAGATGATTCTCTCCTCGAAAAGTTTTGTGTACGGATCTAGTCGCTTATAACCATACGAGGTTCGCTCCTCGATAGTTGGAAGTACGTACCGAGCGCTTATCTCATGTGTCATTGAGTCTTCCTTCTTCATCGCGCCGTACCTCCGCTACCTGAAACCTGGCCAGCAGATTTCACCACGTGATCGACAAAACCGTATTCCTTTGCTTCGGCAGCAGTAAACCAACGATCTCGATCTGAATCGGTGACGATAGTTTCCACTTTCTGTCCAGTGTGATGCGCAATCAAATCTGCCATTGTCTTCTTTGTATGAGCCATCTGCTCCGCTTGAATTCGAATATCGCTCGCTGTTCCACCGATTCCACCTGAAGGTTGGTGCATCATGATTCGAGCGTGTGGCAGTGCATATCTCTTTCCTGGAGCGCCAGCACAGAGCAAGAACTGACCCATAGATGCTGCAAGACCCATTGCTACCGTTGCAACATCGTTTTTGATGTATTGCATCGTGTCGTAGATAGCCATACCTGCAGTGACTGAACCGCCGGGAGAGTTGATGTACAAGAAGATGTCTTTCTCTGGATCCTCGGCAGCGAGCAAGAGCATCTGGGCCGCAATCGCATTAGCCATCGAATCTTCAACAACTGATCCAAGAAAGATGATTCTTTCCTTTAACAGACGGTTGTAGACCTGGTCATCCAATCCACCTAGCGCACTTGGTGCCGCCAGTTTGGGGGTAATGATCTCCACGCGGATCTCCTTCTTGATCTTCAGCTTTTGCCCGAACCGCTACCTTCTCTATCGTTAAAGATTGAAGATGGAGTCGCTTGGGCAACCTGATGACCCTAACAATCTTTACTGGCGGTTGCTTCCCGATAGCCGCCCATTTCCCGACTTTTGACCATAACTTGCACCCCTGTTCGCTCAGGGCGCAACGCACATCAGGACTCTGCTACCTCTTGTGATTCAGCCGAGACTGCCGGTTTTGGTCGAAGTTCAGTCAGGTCAACAGTATTTCCCGACGCATCCTTCACTGTGATCCGCTCGAGGATGACTGCAAGAGCCTTGGCCCTAGCCACATCAGCGACGAGTGAAGAAATCTGACCCGCTTTTGCTACCTCATTGGCGAAATCTTTAGGTGCCATTCCATATCGAGAAGCCGAGCGCACTATGTATTCGCTCAGTTCTGCCTCACTTA
>RGOY01000221.1 GCA_010028225.1 Actinomycetota bacterium | reverse complement strand
CACGCAAACGTTGAGAGATTACTTCGGTAACACCATCTCCCCGCATCGTAACACCGTAGAGAGCATCTGCAATCTCCATGGTGCGCTTCTGATGAGTGATGATAATAAGTTGAGAACTTTCGCGAAGTTCTTCCAAAATTGTCAGCAGACGACCCAGGTTCACATCATCAAGTGCGGCTTCCACCTCATCCAGAACATAGAACGGACTTGGCCGCGCCTTAAAGATTGCCACCAACAGCGCCACAGCTGTCAGTGACTTTTCTCCACCTGAGAGAAGCGAGAGGCGCTTAATGCGCTTTCCCGGTGGGCGCGCCTCAACATCTACGCCGGTGTTGAGAAGATCATCAGGATTGGTAAGAATTAACTTTCCATCGCCTCCCGGGAAGAGTCGCGCAAAAATATCCTTAAAGTGCTCTGCGACATCTTCATACGCTTCCATGAAAATTTGCTGTACTCGATCATCAACTTCTTTAATGATGTCGAGCAGGTCTTTCTTGGTGCGCTTTAAGTCCTCTAATTGTTCCGCCAAGAACTTGAGGCGCTCTTCGAGAGCGTTGTATTCCTCAAGAGCAAGCGGATTAATCTTTCCAAGCAAATTTAGAGAGCGTTCGGCTGATGCCAATCTCTTCTCTTGTTGATCACGTCGATAAGGAATGAGCTCCGTGGCAACGACTTCACCTGAGTCAGTTTCGATGAAAGTTGGCACATCTCTATCTGGTCCATATTCACTCACTAGTGTTGGGATATCAATACCTAGTTCTTCGACAGCCTTTGTTTGTAACGCTTCAACACGCATGCGTTGTTCTGCACGGGCGATTTCATCGCGATGCACACTGGATGTAAGTTGATCGAGTTCTTGAGTGAGCTCTCGATTGCGAGAGCGAACTGTGAGTGTTTCGCCCTCCCGCTCTGTTCGACTTGCTTCAAGGCGAGCTCGCTCAGTCGATGCCTTAGCAATCGATCGTTCAATTTGAATGAGCGCTTCGTAAGCGGCCTCTGCGATTGCTTGTGAAATAACCGCGCCTCTGGCACGTGCTCCACGTCGAGAGACTGCCCGTTCAGATGCTTCCCGTTCTGCTCGAGCAGAATCTTCTAGCGCTTGAGCACGTGCTGCAAGTGAGGCAACTCGCTCTTCAGATGTGCGCACTGCCAGACGAGCTTCAACCTCTGCAGTTCGGGCGCTAGATACTTGGTTACGTAGTGACTCTGCTTTGGAGTGATCTGGCTCTGCGATATCACCGCGTTGTTGCATCTGATGAGATGCAATAGATAATTCATTTTCATCACGCGCCTTCGCCGCCGTTGCTTCATTAATCGCATTAGTTAAACGATCAACTTCGGCCATCGCTGACTTAATATTCTGGCCAGATACGGCAAGTTGTTCGGTCAGTGCAGCGATACGAGCGTCTGATTCATTGAGCTTTGAAAGCGCTGCATCAAAAAGACTTTGTTTCGTTTCAACATCTGTGGCAGCTGTGGAAATTTCAAACTTCAATCGGTCACAGGTATGGGTTAAATCTTCGAGTTTCTTTGTAAGTTCAGTCACGAGCACTTGAATCTCAATCAGCGATGAAGATGATGCTGATCCTCCACGTGCACGAGTAGTAGTGACAATATCCCCATCGCGAGTAACTACGGTGATACCACGGTGTTGACTCAGAATTTGTTGGGCTTCGCGAGGATTGTCAGCGACCACAGTGTGCGACAAGA
>RGOY01000023.1 GCA_010028225.1 Actinomycetota bacterium | reverse complement strand
TGCTCGCGATATTGATCTACAAGTTCCCCGGGCATTGCTTTAGGTTACTCCGGCTTTGTTCCCATCCCAAGAAGACCATAAGTAAGGGCTTCTTCAAGCGCCATCGCTGAAGCCATGATCACATTTTCGTGAACTCCAACGGTGCTCCATTCGCTCTCGCCATTGCTTGTCTCAATCAGAACACGAGTAACTGCATCTGTTCCTGCATTACCTTCGAGGATTCTCACTTTGTAGTCAGTGAGCTCTAGCCGTTTGAGTTCTGGATATATCTGCTCTAATCCTGAGCGCAAAGCATTATCAAGAGCGTTGACGGGGCCGTTTCCGTTTCCTGTTGCTTCAAGAGTTCTCCCTCGGGCAAGGATGGTGATAGAGGCACGAGAGGAGACTTCACCAGCCTCATTCTTATCAACCACCGTCTCCCAACTCTTAATCGTGAAGAATTTTGCTCTCTGGCCATCAATCTCTTCTCGAAGAAGTAATTCGAAAGAAGCATCCGCTGCTTCGAAGGTATAGCCGCGTTGCTCTAGTTCTTTGACTCGTTCGACAACTCTTGAGACTGCTTCTTTATTTGAGCCGATCTCCACTCCAAGTTCTTGCGATTTAAGTTCTACCGAGGCGCGACCTGCCATATCTGAAACGAGCATCCTCATGTCGTTACCCACGGATGACGGATCCTCATGTTGGTAGAGCGAAGGGTCGACTTTGATCGCACTTGCATGAAGGCCTGCCTTATGGGCGAAGGCAGAGATGCCGACATAGGGTTGACGCGCTGAAGGGGCAACGTTCGTGACTTCAGCGACCGCATGCGAGATACGGAAAGCCTCTTCAAGTTTCCCTTCGGGCAGGACTTGTTGTTTCTTCTTGAGCTGTAAGTTCGCGATGATAGAGACCAAGTCAGCGTTTCCAGTTCTCTCACCATAACCATTGAGAGTTCCCTGAACATGAGTAGCTCCTGCAGATACGGCAGCGAGTGAGTTTGCGACAGCGCACCCAGTGTCGTTATGGCAATGAATACCTAGCCGAGCAGAAGTTGAAGAGAGAATTTCGTGGGTGATCTCAGAAATCTGATCAGGAAGCATCCCGCCATTGGTGTCACAGAGTGCAATCACGTCGGCACCCGCGTCAGCTGCAGTTCGAACCACCTCGAGTGCGTACTTGCGATTATCGCGATAGCCATCAAAGAAGTGTTCAGCATCAAGAAAGACGCGCTGTCCCCCTTCGATGAGGAATTTGATGGAGTCGCGAATCATTGCGAGGTTTTCTTTAAGATCAGTCTTCAGTGCAAGTTCGACATGTCGATCATGAGATTTAGCTACCAAGGTGACAACCGGGGCCTGCGAATCACGAAGCGCTTGAAGAAGAGCATCATCTGCTGCTCTCACTCCAGCCCTTCTTGTTGCGCCAAAAGCAACGATAGTCGCGTGATTGAAAGTGATTTCCTTCGCTGCACGTTTGAAGAATTCCGTATCTCGAGGATTTGCCCCAGGCCAACCGCCTTCGATAAATCCAACACCGAGATCATCGAGATGTTTTGCAATCGTCAGTTTGTCATGGACCGAGAGATTCAAACCCTCTTGCTGGGCACCATCGCGAAGGGTGGTGTCGTAGATGTGAAAATTATCTGAAGGTTTACTCATCGCGTTTCGTTTCTGATTATCCGACCTTGACGACCCAGCCATGTTTATCTTCAACTTTTCCATGTTGGATACCAAGGAGGTGCTCTCGAAGTCGCATCGCTATCGGCGCACTCTTTCCATCACCATGTGTCCAGTTACCATGCGCGCTCTTTACTCCGCCGACGATAGAGATAACGGCAGCAGTGCCACACGCAAAGACTTCAGATATCTCACCTGAGGCCACACCTTCTCGCCACTGATCGACTGAAATCATCCCCTCTTCAACTTTGTACCCGAGATCGCGAGCAACAGTGAGAAGTGAATCCCGTGTGATTCCAGGAAGAAGAGTGCCTGTCAGTTTCGGAGTAAAAATCGTTGCGCCATCTCCTTTACCTTTGACGAAACAGAGATTCATTCCGCCCATCTCCTCAACCCATTTCTTTTCAATGGCATCCAGCCAGACAACCTGTTCGCAACCTTGTGCAGCTGCTGCTTTCTGTGCCATGAGAGAGGCCGCGTAGTTACCGCCGCACTTCACTTCCCCTGTTCCACCGGGAGCGGCGCGAATGTAATCAGTTGAAATCCAGACTGTGACTGGCCTTGTCGGGTCAAAGTATGCGCCCACGGGGGTTGCGATGAGGCAATAGATAGCTTCATTTGATGGTCTCACTCCGATTGCTACCTCGGAGGCGAACATGAATGGGCGGATGTAGAGCGACTCACCAGGTTTTCCAGGTACCCACTCTTTATCGATGGAAACTAATTTCTTCACGGACTCAACGAAGAAATCCTCGGGGATTTCAGGGAGAGCCATGCGAAGCGCGCCGCGATTGAAACGCTTTGCATTTTCAAAGGGGCGAAAGAGAGCGACCGATCCATCGCTCCAGCGATAAGCCTTCATTCCCTCAAAGATTTCTTGTGCATAATGAAAGACGAGCGTTGCGGGGTCTAGTGAGAGTGGGCCATAGGCATGAAGCTCACCATCGCTCCAACCCTCTTTTGCGCTCCACTTTGCGATCACCATATGGTCAGTGAAATAACGGCCAAAGCCAGGGTCTGCTACTCGCTCCATTCGAACATTGAGATCAGTCGGGTGAGGGGATGGCGTGATGTTGAGTTTCATCTCATTAACCCTTCGCGCTCGTAATCCGATTAAGAATGGAATCTCCGACCTCACTCGTCGAGCGTTTTCTATCGCCGCGCTCGACAAGGTCTTGCGCCACAGCATGTTCAACCTCACGTGCGGCAGTGCTTAAACCCAAGTGATCCAAGAGCATCGCGACAGAGAGGATCGTCGCGGTTGGATCTGCTATCCCTTTTCCTGCGATATCTGGCGCAGAGCCATGCACGGGTTCAAACATCGATGGAAATGCACCGGTGGGATTGATATTGCCTGATGCTGCGAGGCCGATTCCACCACAAATCGCTGCAGCAATATCCGTCAAGATATCTCCAAATAGATTGTCAGTGACGACGACATCAAAGCGTTCAGGGTTGGTGACAAAGAACATTGATGCGGCATCTACATGGAGGTAATCGGTAGCAACTTTCGGGTATTCCTTCGCCACTTCATTGAAAGTTCGAGTCCAGAGCGATCCAGCTTTAGTAAGGACATTGTTCTTATGAACAAGCGTTACTTTCTTTCGCTCTCTCGTCATCGCCTTGTCGAAGGCGTAGCGGATCACTCGTTCTGCGCCACGGCGGGTATTAAGGCTCTCCTCCGTGGCGATTTCATTTGCTGTTCCCTCAGCAAGTACTCCACCAGCGCCTACATAAGGACCCTCTGTTCCTTCACGCACGACGATGAAATCGATTTTCTCTTTCGTGGCAAGTGGTGACTTCACTCCAGGCAGAAGCCTTGCTGGTCGAAGGTTGATGTAGTGATCAAAAGAGAAGCGAAGTTTGAGTAAGAGCCCTCGCTCGAGGATTCCGCTTGGCACTGAAGGATCGCCGACTGCACCGAGCAAAATCACATCAGATTTTGCCAACTCGGCAAGAGTCGAATCCGGCAAAGTCTCACCACTCTTATGCCAGAGGCGAGCGCCGAGTTCATACTCTTTCTTCGCGAAATTCACACCATGCGAAGCACCGACAGCATCAAGGATCTTTATTCCTTCAGCAACGACTTCAGGTCCAATTCCATCGCCAGCGATGACTGCAAGATTTACGGTTCGAGTGCTCATCTAGTTCACCAGGGTCGCAGTTCTCGCTAAGTGCGATCCAGTTTCTTTTCGCACTAGTTCGACGAGGTCAGTTGGTATCGCTGAGTCGACGGTGATCGCCATCAAGGCCTCGCCACCTTTCTTATCCCGGGCAACTTGCATACCGGCGATATTGATCCCAGCTTTTCCAAGTGTGTTTCCAACTGCTCCAACGACACCAGGGCGATCTTCGTAGCGAAGGAAGAGCAGATGATCGGTGGGAGCAAGGTCTAGGTCGAACTCATCGATTGCGATGATCTTCTCAGTCAGCTTGATTCCCATAAGAGTTCCATTGACTGTGATTGATTCACCGCTACTGAATGCAGCATGAAGTGAGATCATCGAACGATATTCGGGGCTTTCTCGATCCGTAGCGACGGATGAGGTGAGGCCTCGCTCTGAAGCAAGTCCAGGGGCATTGACATAAGTGACATCTTCAGCGCCGGTGGCAGTGAGTGCGCCTTTGAGCGCCGAAGTGGCGAGAACTGAACAATCATGAACCGAGATATCGCCAAGAACTTTGACGTCGATAGAGACGGGAAGTTCATCGGCGAGTGCTGTCGCGACCTGCGCTAACTTCTCTACAAGTGGAAGAGATGGTCTGATTTCTTCATCGATCGCACCACCTTTGACATTGACTGCATCAGGAACGAGTTCGCCAGCAAGGGCCTTTCGAACCGAGAGTGCAACGGCGATTCCGGCACGCTCTTGAGCCTCATCGGTAGAAGCGCCGAGATGAGGCGTAGCGACAACTTGATCAAGTGAGAAAAGAGGCGAATCAGTGCATGGCTCGGTGGCAAAGACATCAAGCCCTGCTCCTGCGACCCGGCCATCAACGATCGCGTCGTAGAGCGCCTTCTCATCAAGTACTCCCCCACGAGCAGCGTTGATAATGCGAACCGTCGGCTTTACCTTTCGAAGCGCTTCATCATTGATGAGATTTGCAGTTTCTTTCGTCTTGGGAAGATGGATCGTGATGAAATCACTCGTGGCAAGAAGCTCATCAAGTGAAACGAGTCGTGCGTTGAGTTGAGCGGCGCGAGCTGGCTGAAGATAGGGATCGAAAGCCAAGATTTCCATTCCAAAAGCAGCCATTCGTTGCGCTACAAGTTGTCCGATACGACCAAAGCCAACGACGCCAAGTTTCTTTTCAAATAGTTCTGCTCCGGTGTATTTGGATCTGGCCCACTTGCCGCCGCGAAGTGCAGCGTGTGCTGGCGAGACATTACGTGCCGATGCAAGAAGCAGTGCGATCGCAAGTTCTGCAGCAGAGACGATGTTTGATGTCGGGGCATTGACCACCATGACGCCAGCGGTTGTTGCCGCTGGAATTTCGACATTATCAAGGCCAACACCTGCGCGAGCGATTACCTTGAGACCTTTCGCCGCAGAGATTGCCTCTGCATCCATCTTCGTGGCGGATCGAATCAACACAGCATCAACACCAGCACGAAGGGATGAGAGGAGTTCATCTCGATTAGCTCCATCGCAATGACGGATCTCGAAATCGGGACCTAGTGCCGACATCGTGGCCGGGCTCAACTCCTCAGCGATAAGTACGACAGGTTTACTCACGAGAAGCGGTGCCCTCCTTGTAATCCTCTTTTTGGTTGGCCTTAACCCAGGACATCATGCTTCGCATCTGACGGCCAACTTGCTCAATCTGGTGCTGTTCACCTTTTGCACGAAGCGCCTTGAATTCTGGGGCACCTGAATCTTGATCTTGGATGAAGCGAGCTGCGAATGCACCGCTTTGCACATCGGCAAGAACCGCTTTCATATTCTCTTTGACGCGAGGATCAATGACACGAGGCCCTGAGACATAGTCACCATATTCAGCAGTGTCAGAGACTGACCATCGCTGTTTTGCGATTCCACCTTCGTACATCAGATCGACGATGAGTTTGAGTTCGTGGAGGCATTCAAAATATGCAACCTCTGGTTGATACCCAGCCTCGATCAGCGTTTCATAGCCGTACATAACGAGTTGTGATGCGCCGCCACAAAGTACGGATTGTTCGCCGAAAAGATCGGTCTCTGTCTCTTCGGTGAAGGTTGTGAGAATTGCACCAGCGCGAAGTCCGCCCATCGCTTTTGCATAAGAAAGAGTCAATGGCCACGCGTTACCGGTTGCATCCTGCTCAACGGCGACGAGGTCTGGAACTCCTCTTCCAGCAACATATTCGCGTCGGACTAAGTGTCCGGGTCCCTTCGGCGCAACCATGCAGACATCGATATTTGCAGGTGGTTTGATGTAACCGAAGCGGATATTGAAACCGTGGCCGAAGAAGAGTGCAGACCCTGGCTTGAGATTCGGCTCGATTGACTCTTTATAAATCAATCGTTGCTTATGGTCTGGCGCAAGGAGCATCACGACATCTGCTTCCTTGACAGCATCGGCAACGGAGAGCACTCGAAGACCCTCTTCCTCCGCCTTTGCCTTCGACTTCGATCCATCAGCAAGACCAACTCGAACATCAACTCCTGAGTCACGAAGGTTGAGTGAGTGGGCATGACCTTGCGAGCCATAACCGATTACTGCGACCTTCTTCCCTTGGATGATGGAAAGGTCTGCATCCTCGTCGTGATAGATGGTTGCCATGTGGTGCTCCTTCGTTTCTCTCTGTTCTGACTCTTTGTTTTCTAACTCTTCGTCTTCTAACTCTTTGTCTTCTGATCTCAAACTTTAATTCTGATAATCGGCAGTTGCGCTCTCTGCGACATTACCTTCATCTGGATTGCTAAGACCCTGCTCCTCACGAACGCGATCAGAGAGAGTCTTCACACCGCGCTCGAGAGCAATAGCGCCAGATTGAACCAACTCTTTGACGCCAAATGGCGCAAGGTCAGAGAGAAGCGCTGAGATTTCATCACTCTCGGCAACTAGTTCGACGACGACGGAGTTATCGCTCTTGTCGACGACTCTTGCACCGTAACGCCTTGCTACCTCATCGAGGGCTGGACCATTGGAGCCGACTTTCACCAAAAGGAGCTCTCGCTCATAGCTCTCAGCAGGCTTCATCTCTTGAATACCGATCACATTAATCAATTTGAAGAGTTGAGCGCTCACCTGATCAAGGGCGTGACCTTCGAGGTTAAGCACGATAGTCATACGCGAAATCTTCGGATCTTCTGTTGGTCCTACTGCAAGTGAATCGATGTTGTAACCACGACGAGAGAAGAGCGATGCAACGCGCGCAAGAACGCCGGGGCTATTTTCAACGAGAACTGCAAGGGTATGTAGCGCCATTTATAGTTCCTGTGATCCCCAGTCAGGCGCCATCTCGCGTGCAATCATGATCTCGTCATTAGATGTCCCGGCAGCGACCATCGGCCAGACCATTGCATCGCGATTTACACTGAAATCGATCACGACCGGTGCATCGTTGATCTCCATCGCTTTATTGATAGTCGCATCAACCTCTTCTCTGCTCTCGCAGCGAAGCCCGATACAACCCATCGCATCAGCAAGTTTGACGAAATCAGGGATGCGCTTGGAGTGAAGATCTGTATTTGAGTATCGAGAGGAGTAGAAGAGCGTCTGCCATTGACGCACCATGCCAAGGCTTTCGTTATTGATCACTGCTACCTTGATTGGGATTTTGTTGATCGCGCAGGTGACAAGTTCTTGGTTAGTCATCTGGAAACATCCATCGCCATCAATCGCCCAAACAGAAGTATCTGGCGCGCCAACTTTTGCACCCATCGCTGCTGGCACGGCATAACCCATCGTGCCAAGACCACCTGAGTTGAGCCAGGTTCGTGGTTTCTCGTATTTGATGAATTGCGATGCCCACATCTGATGTTGTCCAACACCTGCGCAATAGATTGAATCGGGTCCTGAGATTGCACCGATTCGTTCGATGACATATTGCGGCGAAAGGCCATCAGCGGGATGGTCATAGCCGAGTGGATATGTTGAGCGAAGTCCACCCATCTGCTTCCACCATAAGGTGAGGTCTGGTTTTGACTTTGTGAATTCTTTTTCGAGCGCTGGAACTAGCGAGGCCATGGTTCGCTTGAGGTCGCCAATGAGTGCGACATCTGCAAATCGATTTTTCCCGATCTCGGCTGGATCAATATCGGCGTGGATGACGCGAGCATTGACTGCGAAAGTAGAGAGCTTTCCGGTGACGCGGTCATCAAATCGTGCACCAAGAGTAATCAAGAGATCTGCCTTTTGAAGTGCCGTAACTGCTGCAACTGTGCCATGCATGCCGGGCATACCAAGATGGAGTGGATGGCTATCGGGAAATGCACCACGCGCCATTAATGTCGTGACAACGGGTGCGCCGACTAACTCTGCAAGACGGAAAAGTTCTTTGGCGGCATTAGCCTTAATAACTCCGCCTCCGACATAGAAGACAGGTTTTTGGGACTGGGCAATCAGGCGCGCAGCATCATTGATTGCTCCTACTTCGGGATCAAGTTGTAGTCGATATCCAGCAAGTTCTCGTTGTTTCGGCCAAGCGAAGGAGGTCATCTTCTGGAGTGCATCTTTGGCGATATCAACAAGGACGGGACCCGGACGACCGGTGCTTGCTATATGAAACGCCTCGGAGATTGCAGCAGGAATCTGGTCTGGATCTGTGATCAAGTAATTGTGCTTGGTGATTGGCATCGTGATGCCGCGGATATCGGCTTCTTGGAATGCATCAGTTCCGATAGCTGGACCTGGAACTTGTCCGGTAATGGCGACTATCGGCACTGAATCCATCTGCGCATCAGCAAGAGGCGTCACGAGATTTGTTGCACCAGGACCCGAGGTCGCGATACAGACGCCTACCTTTCCAGTAGCTTGGGCATAACCGGTTGCAGCATGACCAGCACCTTGCTCATGTCTAACAAGAATGTGGCGAATCTTGGAGTCAAAGATTGGATCGTAAGCAGGAAGGATTGCACCTCCTGGGATACCGAACATCACATCGACGCCGGCATGCTCCAAGGAATTCACAAGCGACTGAGCTCCTGTTACTTGCTTGCTCAACTCTCTCGCCTTCCTTTCTCTGCTAGTTCCACAAATAAAATTTCTGGCCTATCAACGAAAAAACCCTCAGTTTCCACTGAGGGTTGCGCGACCTTTGACTTGCGTCAGATCGCGCGCCCCGCAATCACCACTGAAATAATCACGACCACGCCGGAGATACGGCGTGTGAGTGAGGAGGCAGTGAGAGCGTTACGCACAGGGCTAGTCTCCCAATCGACCCCAAGGTCCGTCAACCCTTGAGATGGCCATCTCACATCCTGAGCGTGACAGACCTTCTAGATTTTCGGGAACTTCGGGAAATAGCGATTACTAGTCGCAGACCGCTCCTTTGGAGGCCGAGCCGACCAACTTCGTGAACTTATGCAACACACCACGGGTGTATCGGGGTGGAAGCGGAGCAAAGGATCGCTTTCGGTTTTCTAACTCTGATACATCGATAAGCAAGTCAAGTCTTCGTGATGGAATATCGATTCGAACGCGATCGCCATCTTTGACCAATGCAATCGGTCCACCATCTACTGCTTCAGGTGAAATATGGCCGACGCATAGCCCAGTGGTTCCACCAGAGAATCGTCCATCGGTGAGTAGCAAAACTTTCTTGCCAAGTCCTGCACCCTTTATCGCACCAGTGATCATCAACATCTCGCGCATACCAGGTCCACCTTTTGGACCTTCATATCTGATGACGATTACATCGCCCTCTTTGATTGTTCCGTTCTCGAGAGCATCCATTGCCCCCTGCTCTCGATCAAAGACTCGAGCGGGTCCCTCAAAAACTTCAACCTCAATCCCAGCGTTCTTCACAACTGCTCCTTCTGGAGCAAGTGAGCCACCAAGAATCGTGATGCCACCACCCTTGCTCATCGGATTCTTCGTTGCTCGAAGGATTTCTCCATCAGGATCTGGAGGAGAAATAGTCGCGAGATTTTCTGCCATGGTTTTGCCAGTCACCGTGAGGCAATCTCCATGTAAGAGACCTGCATCAAGGAGCGCTTTCAATACGACCGGGATCCCACCAACTTTGTCGAGATCGGTCATGACAAAGCGACCAAAAGGTTTGAGGTCTGCAAGCAGTGGCGTCTTCGCGCTGATACGTTGGAAGTCTTCTAAGGTCAGATCGACATCAGCTTCATGCGCGATAGCCAGAAGGTGTAGAACCGAATTCGTCGAGCCACCCAAAGCCATGACGGCAGTAATCGCGTTCTCAAAGGCTTTCTTCGTCATGATCTGGCGTGCCGTGATTCCTTTTCGAATCAATTCAACGACTGCTTCACCTGACTTGATGGCGTAGTCATCGCGTCGTCTATCAATAGACGGTGGGGATGCGGATCCTGGTAGAGAGAGTCCGATTGCTTCACCAACGGTTGCCATGGTGTTTGCGGTGTACATACCTCCGCATGCACCTTCACCTGGACAGATTGCCCGCTCAATCTTGTCTACCTCAGCCTCTGAAATCAGGCCTCTGGCACAGGCTCCCACTGCTTCGAAGGCATCAATGATCGTCACATCTCGTCCATCGACATTTCCCGGCATGATTGAACCGGCATAGAGAAAGACACTTGCCACATCAAGACGTGCAGCAGCCATCATCATTCCAGGAAGAGATTTGTCGCATCCTGCAAAGGTGACCATTCCATCAAATCGCTCTGCCTGCATCACTGTCTCAACAGAGTCAGCGATGATTTCTCGCGAGACAAGTGAGAAGTGCATACCCTCGTGACCCATAGAAATGCCATCTGAAACTGAGATGGTGCCAAACATCATCGGAAAGCCACCAGCGTTTGTCACACCAATCTTCGAAGCTTTTGCCAGGCGATCAAGTGAGAGATTGCACGGTGTGATCTCATTCCATGAGGAAGCAATTCCGATCTGTGGCTTAACCCAATCTTCATCGGTCATTCCGACAGCGCGCAACATGCCACGGGCTGGAGCTCGCTCCATGCCATCAGTCACCATATGTGACCGAGGCTTCATCGGATTCTTTGCACTCATCAGAATTTCCTATCTACACACTCAACAAATTTCAAATCTCTACTCACTCTGGCCAAGATGCTTAAGCAGTAGTGAACGAACTTTGGCGGCATCTGCCTGACCCTTCGTATCTTTCATCACTGCTCCTATCAATGCACCTGCCGCAGGAATATGACCATTTCGTACTTTATCTGCGACATCAGGCTGTGCAGTGATGGCGCGCTCTATCGCTTCCATCAAGGCGCTGTCATCTGAGACAACTTTGAATCCACGCTTTGTCACAACTTCTCTGGGTGAGCCTTCCCCATTGATCACGCCTTCAACGACTTGACGTGCAAGCTTGTCTGTTAATTCGCCAGCATTGATTAAGTCAATCAATTCCTTAACGTTTGCTGGGGAGATAGCAAGCTCTCCGGCCCATTTCTCCTTATCATTGGCGATACGCGCAATCTCACCAAGCCACCAGCCACGCGCTTTCGTTGGATCGGCACCAAGTTCAACGGTTTCAGCAACCAGTTCAAGGACATCGGCATTGACCATCGCTGCCATCTCCTTATCAGGCACTGACCAGGCACTTTGCAATCTCTTTCGTCGCTCTGAAGGTCGTTCCGGAAGGCTCTTTCGAATTTCATCAATCCAAGATTCTGCCGGTGCAATTGGAATCAGGTCTGGCTCTTGGAAATATCGATAATCCTCAGCCTGTTCTTTACTTCTACCTGCAGTGGTCTCGCCAGTGTTCTCATGAAAGTGCCTAGTCTCTTGCTTGACTTTGCCACCTGTTTCCAAGATACCTGCATGACGAATCATCTCTGCGCGCACTGCACGTTCTACCGAACGAAGTGAATTGACGTTCTTCGTTTCACTTCGCGTCCCCAATTTTTTCTCTCCCTTGGGGCGCAGTGAAACGTTTGCGTCACAGCGAAGTGAACCTTGTTCCATTTTCACATCGCTGACACCCAGAGAGCGAAGGATGTCTCGAAGTTCCTTGACATAGGCCTTTGCCACAAGCGGTGCATAGGACCCTGTTCCCTCGATCGTCTTTGTCACGATTTCAACTAAAGGAATTCCTGCACGGTTGTAGTCAAGAAGTGAGTAATCAGCGCCGTGGATTCGCCCAGTTGCGCCACCAACATGGAGGGATTTACCTGTGTCCTCTTCCATATGTACACGTTCAATTTCGACTCGAAATTCTTTGATGCCGTCCTCAGTTTCAACTTCTAGATCGAGATAGCCGTTCTTGCAGATTGGTTCATCGTATTGAGAGGTCTGGAAGTTCTTTGGCATATCCGGATAGAAGTAATTCTTTCGAGCAAATCTCGAGTACGGGGCTATCGAACAGTTAAGCGCAAGTCCGATCGCAATTGTGTACTCAATCGCCTTTCGATTCACAACGGGAAGCGACCCAGGAAGTCCGAGGCATACAGGACAGACTTGGGTATTAGGTTCTGCGCCAAAGACAGTGGCACAACCACAGAACATCTTCG
>RGOY01000220.1 GCA_010028225.1 Actinomycetota bacterium | reverse complement strand
GGCTCAGCAGGAGCAGCGGGTGCAACAGGACCTACTGGTGCAACAGGACCGCGCGGTGAAACTGGAACAACAGGAGTTGCTGGACCAACTGGTCCGCGGGGTGAAACCGGAACAACAGGAGTTGCTGGACCAGCGGGGCCTACCGGGCCATCTTCGGTGCAGGTCGTAAGTGTTGAAACTTTTTCCGTCGGAACGGTTAATGACGTCTATTACCGTTCAGCTTTTTTCGGAACCCTCTCGGTCGGAAAGAAGTATCAGTTTGAAATTTCGCTCAGGGGTAATGTCCTGAATTCGATTGGACTCAATGGAACTTATGGAGTGGTCCTTGAGTCATCTGACGCATCGCTGGTATTCGAATACTCGTCAGCAATACATGACGGTCCTTATCGCGATTCTTCGGGAGCGAAGTCTGCTTATCACTTCAGGTTAATAGGGACTGTTAGCTCGGTGGTCGCTTCGTCTTCTTTTCGCGTCGCAATAATCCACACGGATGGAACGCAGACAATGTCGACTAACGGAGTGGCCTATCTAAGAGAAGTAGGATCAATAACCTGAGCAAAATTCTAAAGATTCTTAACCTGGAGCGGATGACGGGAATCGAACCCGCATAGCCAGCTTGGAAGGCTGGAGCTCTACCATTGAGCTACATCCGCCTGAACCCGTATTTGTGAACCAAGTTCTTGGTGGTTGAGGGGCCTAAGGTATCGGCTCGGGGATTGCTCTGACTATTTCTGCCCTAGACTCACGCCCCTATGCCGCGGGGCGTAGCGTAGTGGCTAGCGCGTCTGCTTTGGGAGCAGAAGATCGAGAGTTCGAGTCTCTCCGCCCCGACCATATTCTTATAAGAATCTTTTCGGGGAGACATTTGTGAAGAGCGCAGTCGAATCTTTGGGACCAACTCGAGTAAAGCTCTCCATCGAAGTTACCTTTGAAGAACTCACACCACATATCAGCAAGGCATATAAGTCTATCTCCGAAAAGGTAAATATTCCTGGCTTCAGAAAAGGGAAAGTGCCTCCCGCGATGATCGATCAGAGAGTGGGGCGAGGAGCAGTCCTGGATGAGGCGATTAATGATGCTCTTCCAGATTTCTATAGCCAGGCCGCCAGAGAACACGAAGTCTTCGTTATCGGACGTCCATCAGTAGATATCACCGAATTGAAAGACAACGAACTTCTTTCCTTCACTGTGGAGGTTGATGTTCGACCCGAGATAAAGCTTCCTGATTTCTCAACTGTCGAAATCAGTGTCGATGACGTGAAGCTAGAAGATTCTGAGATTGACGAGCAGATAGAAGCGTTGCGGATTCGCTTTGGGACACTGGTGGAGATTGAAAAGGTTGTCGAAACAGGCGACTTTGTGAAGATAGATCTTCGCGCCACTGTTAATGGCAAAGAAGTCGATGGCGGAGTTGCAAACAACATCTCCTATGAAGTCGGCAAGAACAACATGATTGATGGGCTGGATGAAGCACTTGTCGGGATGAAGAAAGATGAGAGCAGAACATTCCAAGCACCGCTTCAGGGAGTCTCTGAAGGCGAAATCGGCGAGATTGACGTAAAACTTGTTACGGTCAACCGAAGAGACCTCCCGCCACTTGATGATGACTTCGCTAAGAAGGCGAGTGAGTTTGAGACGCTTGACGAATTGAAGGCCGATACTCGTGAGAGATTGATGAGGCTGAAGCGACTTGAACAAGGGGCACAAGCACGCGACAAGCTCGTTGATAAGTTGGTTTCT
>RGOY01000219.1 GCA_010028225.1 Actinomycetota bacterium | reverse complement strand
GCCCTTGGCGATAAAGTCTCGGCACGCAAGATTGCGGCAAAGGTTGGTGCTCCTCTTGTAGCCGGAACGCAGGACCCAGTCGCACGTGCCGAGGATGTCATTACTTTTGCCAAAGCGAATGGTCTTCCAGTTGCGATCAAGGCTGCATTTGGTGGTGGTGGTCGAGGTTTGAAGGTCGCAAAGACTCTCGAGGAAATTCCTCAATTGTTCGAATCGGCAACGCGAGAAGCGATCGCGGGTTTTGGCCGAGGCGAGTGCTTTGTCGAACGCTATCTCGATAAGCCACGCCATGTAGAAACACAAGTATTGGCAGATAGCCATGGCAATGTCATCGTCGTCAGCACAAGAGATTGTTCCCTCCAGCGCAGGCACCAAAAATTAGTCGAAGAGGCACCTGCGCCTTTCCTGTCGAAAGAACAGATTGAAACACTTTATTCATCAAGTAAAGCTCTCATCAAAGAAGCAGGATATGTAGGCGCTGGAACATGCGAGTTCTTAGTTGGCAGTGATGGCACAATCTCATTTCTTGAAGTAAATACCCGGCTTCAAGTTGAACATCCAGTAAGTGAAGAAGTGACTGGATTAGATCTAGTACGCGAGCAATTTCGTATCGCGATGGGTGAAGAAATATCCGATAGAGATCCAGAGATCCGAGGTCACTCCATCGAATTCCGTATCAATGGTGAGGATCCTGGACGCTCTTTCCTCCCGGCTCCTGGCGTAATAACTCAATGGGAAGTTCCGAGTGGTCCCGGAATTCGAATCGATGCAGGTTTCGGAGTTGGAGATGAGATAAGCGGAAACTTTGATTCTCTCCTCGCAAAACTCATCGTAACTGGGTCCACGCGAGCTGAGGCAATCGAGCGCGCCAGACGAGCCCTCGATGAATTCAAAGTTGGAGGCATGGCAACAGCTCTTCCATTTCACCGAGCAATACTTCGTGATCGAAGTTTCACCCAAGATTTCAAGGTCTACACCAGTTACATCGAAAGTGAGTTCAAAAATGAGATCAAGCCTTTTGAGGCACTCTCTCATCAACGAGGTGATTCCACTATGAGCGAAGCCCTGGTCATCGAAGTAGATGGAAAGAAATTTGATGTAACGATTCATCATCAGGCACCTCGAAGAGCGAGAAAGAGAAACCTTCAGAACTCATCTTTTGCCGGAGCTAAAGGTGGTGCGGTTAATTCGCCGATGCAGGGAACTGTCGTGAAGATCGAAGTGAAGGAGGGCGACATTGTTGAGGCTGGAGCACTTCTCTTCGTCTTAGAGGCGATGAAGATGGAGCAACCGCTCACCGCCCATAGGTCAGGAAAGATTTCCTCTCTCTCACTGACCATCGGAGAAACAGTCACGACTGGCGCACTGCTAGCCATCATCGACGAACTCTGATTAGAGTGAGCGATGGCTCTTTACGCTGCCTATGGGTCAAATCTTGATCCAGACCAGATGCGCCTTCGTGCGCCACACTCGCCGCATAGGGGTCATGGTTGGCTTCGTGGCTGGCGAATAACTTTCGGTGGTTTTGAGATCGGTTGGGAGGGTTCAGTAGCAACTATCGTCGAGGATCCAGCCTCTGATGTATTCGTTGCTATCTACGACCTGACCCGCGAAGATGAAATTGCTCTCGATGAATGGGAAGGTGCAGAACTTGGCCTTTATTCGAAAGTGAAGTTAAGAGTTGAGACTCTTTCAGGAAGCGAACTCTGCTGGTTTTATGTTCTCAACTCCTATGAAGGT
>RGOY01000218.1 GCA_010028225.1 Actinomycetota bacterium | reverse complement strand
TCCACGCCCAGTTCGATATGCCTCTTCAATTCCTTTATGACCGACGATCAGACCTTTTGTCGGAAAATCTGGGCCTTTAACTAACTTCAAGACAGCTTCAAGAGATTCTTCATTACTTGCTTCAGGGTTTTCGAGCGCCCATTGCACCGCTTGGCAAATCTCCCTCAGATTATGCGGTGGGATATTTGTCGCCATGCCAACTGCGATACCCGCGCTGCCGTTGACGAGAAGATTTGGGAAGCGGCTTGGAAGGACTGTTGGCTCTTGGGAGCGACCGTCGTAGTTAGGGATGAAATCAACTGTTTCTTCATCAATATCGCGCATGATCTCCATGGCAAGGGGTGCAAGCCGTGCTTCGGTGTAGCGCATCGCAGCCGCGGGATCATTTCCAGGTGAGCCGAAATTGCCGTTTCCATCGACAAGTGGATAACGAAGGGACCAATGCTGTGCAAGGCGCACCAATGTGTCATAAATAGCGCCATCTCCATGTGGGTGATAGTTACCCATCACATCGCCGACGATGCGAGAAGACTTGTAATACCCCTTATCTGGGCGGTAACCCGCGTCATACATCGAATAAAGCACTCGGCGATGAACTGGTTTTAGCCCGTCGCGGATATCAGGAAGTGCGCGACCGACAATGACTGACATGGCGTAATCGAGGTAGGAACGGGCCATCTCAACTTGGAGATCGACATTTTCGATTCGATCCACTGTAGGTTCTTGCATCACTTCCCTCTACTCACTCTTGTGCTCTTTATAAACGCCATATTTCTAGATATCTAAGAAACGCACATCTTTTGCATTTCTTTGGATGAACTGTCGTCGTTGTTCCACATCTTCGCCCATCAAAATCGAGAAGAGGTCATCTGCTGCGGCTGCATCTTCAAGAGTCACCTTTATGAGAATGCGGTGCTCGGGATCCATTGTTGTATCCCAGAGTTCTTTTGCCGGCATTTCGCCAAGGCCTTTGAATCTCTGAATTCCATCTTCTTTCGGTAGGCGTTTTCCAATTGCCATACCTTCTTTGATGACCGAATCTCGCTCGCGATCTGAATATACATATTGAACTTTTTCTTTTCCGCCCCATTTAACTTTGTAGAGTGGGGGTTGCGCTAAGTAGACAAACCCTTGCTCGATCAGAGGTCGCATAAATCTAAAAAGTAAGGTGAGAAGAAGTGTGCGAATATGTTGACCATCTACATCAGCATCGGCCATCAAAATGATCTTGTGGTAACGAAGTTTGGCAATATCGAAATCATCATGGATTCCTGTACCGAGAGCGGTGATGAGCGCTTGAACTTCATTATTTTGCAAGACTCGGTCGATACGAGCTTTCTCGACATTGAGAATTTTTCCGCGGATTGGTAAGACGGCTTGGTAACGAGAGTCGCGGCCACCTTTAGTGCTTCCACCTGCCGAGTCACCCTCGACGATATAAAGCTCGCACTTTTCTGGTTCTGTCCATTGGCAGTCCGCTAATTTCCCAGGCATGCCGCGGCCTTCAAGAAGACCTTTTCTGCTTCGAGAGAGATCGCGGGCTTTGCGTGCAGCAACTCGAGCAGCTGCTGCATCGATACATTTACGCACAATTTCTTTGCCTTCAGCCGGGTTTCGCTCGAACCACTCGGCTAAGTGGTCGTTAACGACTTTTTGGGTAAAGGATTTGGCTTCGGTATTTCCTAATTTAGTTTTGGTCTGGCCTTCAAATTGAGGCTCTCCAATCTTGATGGAGACGAT
>RGOY01000217.1 GCA_010028225.1 Actinomycetota bacterium | reverse complement strand
CCGGACCTTCGGGGAGATTCCTCTCGATCAGGTCAGCAAGAATCCAGACTTGTTCGCCCTTGATAGCCGAGACCGGGATGATCTCATCCCAGGTAAAGCCATTGTCCTGAGCAAGTTTTGCCGCTTCAGCCAGTGCAGTGAGTATTCGATCTTTTGAGACTGTATCGATTTTCGTCACGATGCAAAACCTCCGGGCAGAGGAACTCTCTGCAATCGACCGTGCAACGAAGTTGTCTCCTTTGCCAACCTTTTCATTGGCTGCAATGGTGAAGAGAACGATGTCGACGGAGTCAGTTGAATCTCTGGCAATAGCGTTGAGTTGATTTCCAAGGGTCGTCTGAGGTTTATGTATCCCTGGCGTATCGACTAAGACTGCCTGATAGGAATCGGTGTGGAGAATGGCGCGGATTGCATTACGCGTGGTATTCGGATGATGAGAAGTGATCGTGACCTTCTTGCCGACAAGGGCATTGATCAGTGTCGACTTTCCAGAGTTGGGTCGGCCAATTACCGCGACAAACCCTGACTTGAACATGGCCCAACTGTAGAGGTCTAACTCTGCAACGGATCTACCAGCTCAAGCAGATCAGCAAGTGAGGTCACTACCTCAGCCGCTCTATCGGCTATTAGTCGATGACAGCCTTCGCTTAAAGGTGAAGTGATTGGCCCAGGTACCGCCATCACAGGGCGCAATAACTCTGCGGCATCTCGAGCAGTCCGAAGAGACCCACTTCGATAGGCCGCTTCCACCACAATCGTCGAACTCGCAATCGCTGCAATCAATCGATTGCGAGTGAGAAATCGCTCTGGCCTTGCAGAAACTCCAGGCATAACTTCGCTAAGCAGGGCACCTTTCTCTGCGATCCTCTGGAAAAGTCTCGCATTTCCCGCCGGATAATCGATATCGATTCCTCCTGCTAGAACGGCGATGGTCTCGCCTCCATTATCTAGAGCGCCTTGATGAGCCGCGGCATCTATACCAATCGCGCCGCCACTAATCACCGCCAGATCGTGATCGGTTATTCCGGATGCAAATGTGCGAGCAACTCGAACTCCGTAACTAGAAGGATTTCGGGTGCCGACGATGGCTACTGACCGCACGCCTGGTAGTGAGCCACGGATTACTAATCCGATTGGCCCAGCAGCTAGATCGTGCAGTCCTGCGGGCCACTGCTGGTCTTCTGGAGTGATAAACGAAGCGCCGACCGATTCAATCTTTGATTGAATCATCTCTGCATCGTCGAAATCACACTCGCGATGAAGACGATCCCTACTTTCAACGATGCCAAGCTCTGTAATCAACTTAGCCAATCGTTTCTCACCTGGCGTTGCGATATCGAAGAGTTGCAACCGAGCTTCTCGCACTCGAGATTCATCGTGCAGACTTTTCACTATTAAAAACCAGCAACTGCTGCCGATAGAAAATCTGAACGCATTGCAAACGCTCGATCGACTTCATCAAGCCCTGGAGAGGAAGACCCGCCCATGTCAGCAAAGGTCCAGGCGAGTCGCAAGATCCGATGGAATCCTCGTGCGCTGATAGCTCCATCATCGAGTCGGTCCAGAAGAGAAGTCAACGCTCTCTTCTCGGGGCGGTAACGAGTCTTGAGAAGTTCGCTTGGAATCTTCGAGTTGATAGAAAAGTTCTCGCTCTTGAATCGCTCTCGGGCGACCTCTCTTGCTTCTGTAACTGATCTCAGTAACTCCGATGATGTAGGCCCTGAACGTGAGGTGAAAGCTAGGCGGCCCATCGCTTCAACGTTAAGCACG
>RGOY01000216.1 GCA_010028225.1 Actinomycetota bacterium | reverse complement strand
GGTGACGGGGATTGTTGACTCTGCACCAATCGCGTATTGGAAGACAAAGCCAAGAGCTGCTAACGGGACTTGAACGAAAGCTGCTACGAGGGATGCCGCTGGAATCGAACTCTTTTTCTTTGGCAGGAACTTTCGCGCGAGGACAAAGATGGCATACCCACCCCAGACCCCAACAAATGAGAGATTGAAGAGGTTGAGCCCAACTGCTGTGATTCCGCCATCGGCAAAGAGAAGAGCTTGCAGGATCAAGACGATGGTGATTGAGAGCGTAGCTGCATAAGGTCCGACGAGGACGGCAGCCAAGACACCTCCGAGAAGATGGCCGCTTGTTCCCGCAGCGACAGGAAAATTAATCATCTGTACCGCGAATATAAAGACGGTCACCAAACCAGCGAGAGGGGCAGTCTTGTCATCGAGTTGCGCTCTCGCGCCACTCAGGCAGGCGAGAACGCCAAGGGCAGAGAGGGCAATGAATATCAAAGAGACTGGCAGGTTGATAAAGCCGTCAGGAATGTGCAACAGGGGCAGTCTCATAGCCTTATCTTAATGCAAATGATTTGCATCTGCATACATCTCGCATGATGTGACTGTGGTTGTATGCCTCAGTGACCCAGCCACCCAAGTCCCAAATCTGGGGCGCGCTCTGGGTGGTCTACATAGTCTGGGGAACTACCTACCTCGCAATCGAATACTCCATTCGCTCAATGCCGCCCATCCTGGCCATGGGAATGAGGTTTCTCGCGGCAAGTTTTCTCATGGCTCTCTTCATATCAATGAGGTGGGGGATTGGTTTTCTCGCCATAACAAAACGTCAGACGGCGGCGCTCGCCCTTTTGGGTGCACTCCTTTTAGGGCTCGGCCTTGGTTCGGTGACGCTGGCCCAATACAACGATGTGCCAACGGGAATTGTTGCTCTGCTTATTGCAGCTCTGCCACTCTGGATCGCAACATTCAAAGCAATCGATGGCGTCGCATCGTCACGATGGGGATGGTTTGGCATCGTCATCGGATTCTTTGGCGTGGGAATTTTGCTCCTTCCGGAATTGCGAAAGCCAGATAACTCCAGTCATCTCTTCTGGATGGCGATGGTCATCGTCGGAAACTTTGCCTGGTCACTTGGCACATACATCGCTCCGCGACTTGGACTACCAAAGAGCACCATGGTTGTGACCACGTATCAAATGCTGCTCGGCGGAATCTCAATGTCAGCCGTCGCCCTCGCGACGGGCGAACGAATCACTGACTTCTTGGATGCAACGCTCTTCTCGTGGATGTGGTGGCTCTTTTTGGTGTTGATTGGATCAATCGCTACCTATAGCGCCTATCTCTGGCTAGTCAAATATGCACCGGTTGGATTGATTGCGACGTATGCCTACGTCAATCCGGTAATTGCAGTGACCATCGGCGCGATTGTTCTTAACGAAAAACTTTCCACCACACTTTTGATCGGTGCAGCAGTTGTTATTACCGGAGTTGTGATGGTTGTTCGAGCTGAGTCTCGAGCCGTTGCGACGCAAGTTCAGCCCAGCGCTTGATCGGCTCACTCCAAATTGACTTGATGCGATTGATCGCCTTTGTCACTTCGCGCTCTATCTGACCTACACCTTCTGCTGACCGACCAGAGCGAAGGTAGGCATCATCGCCATTCTTCTCCCACATTCGAACAATCGTTGGGTCGGCCTCCGGGTGGAATTGCAAACCATATTGGAGACGTCCCAGTCGATAAATCTGATTCCTGCAACTCATCGATCTTGCAATTGAAGTTGCATGAGAGGGCAATCTCGTAACCTCATCTTGATG
>RGOY01000215.1 GCA_010028225.1 Actinomycetota bacterium | reverse complement strand
CCCTACAAGACGATGAACTTCGCCAACGAGGCGAGCATGGTCATCGCGGGCGTGGGCAAGATGGTCGAGGGGATGATCCGTGAGCGGATTTCCTTCGAGCAGGAACTCCGCATGGCGGGACAGTCGGAGGCGGCAGACAACCTCTCCGGCGTGGGCAACCGCCTTCTCGCCGATTCGAATCTCTGCACACCTTCCAGGATGCCAAGGCGCGAAATCTGAAGTGAGCACAACTCCCTTACTGCCGCAGAGCTCAACAATCTCGTTGGCAAACGAAATCGCATCACTCCATTCTCCCCGTCTTCCTTTACCCCACCAACCCGAAAGCTCAACAGGACCCGCAATAACACCCGCGACCATCATTGGCTGAGCGGGAACGCTGGCAAGAAGTTCTTCGATCTCGGAAGGCGAAGGCTTATTTCCTGTCGAGAGAATCCTTGTCTGTGGAACGCCATTGGTTGCTCGGAAAATGCTGCCAATTTCGAAAATTGCAACACTTTGATTACCGCGATTTATATTGCGAACAGCCGTTGGCAAAAGGCTCTGCAGAATATGCGTTCGAAGGACGGGAAACTCATCGCTCAAAGGGTTTGCCAGGCGGAACGTTTTCGCTCGCTCGCCAGTGAAACCCAACTCCTTGATGAAATCATCGCTGGAGAAAGGGTAGTTCTGCGTTTCAGAGAAACCTCGTGAAGCAAGAAATGATGTCACAGAGCGTCTTCTTCTTTGGCGAAGCGAGAGCACACTTGTGGGCTTTGAGGCCGATCTAGCAAAAGGTAGCGAGAGTGGAATTCGATCGTATGAATGCAGTCTTGCAACTTCCTCTGCGAAATCCGCCGTCCTATTGAGATCTGGTCTCCAACTCGGCGCGGTAACAGTAACCAGGTCTCCCTTACCACTCACCTGGCACCCAACGAGCGTGAGCGCCTCCTCGATCTCACCTCGACTGTATTCGCATCCAACAAGCGCGTTAATGGATGCTGCGTGAACTTGCACCTCAGAGGTTTCAGCTATTTTGCCGGCCGAAGTGGAACCGATGTAAGAAGCACCTGTGATTTCCAGCAGAAGTTCAACTGCGCGTTTGGAGGCAAGTTCGGCAAGTTGAGGGTCAACGAAACGTTCGAATCTTCTCGATGCTTCCGTTGAGAGCCTTAGTGATCTTGCATTCTTTGCTACTGCATTCGGATCGAAATGAGCAGCTTCAATAGCGATCTCCTGAGTGGAATCACTCACCTCAGAGCTCTCCCCACCCATGGTTCCAGCAACTGCAAGCACTTTCTTGTCGTCTGCAATAACAAGGCAGTTGTTGGAAAGTTCGCGGTCAGCGCCGTCAAGAGTTCTTACTTTCTCATCTGCCCTTGCCTGGCGAACCGTTAAGGTTCCTAAAATCTTCGACCGATCAAATGCGTGAAGAGGTTGACCAAGCTCGAGCATCACGTAATTGGTGATATCAACGACTGCTGAAATGGATCGCATTCCGGATTTCTCCAAACGGAGGCGAATACCAAGCGGAGTGGGTGCGCTCGACTCCACTTCATTCAAACTTTGAAGATGGATGATGCTGGCCCCGGAATCAATCCTCACGTGGGTTGCATCTTGCGAAGACTTGCCTTTGAAATCAAGGGTGCGAAGACGTTCTGCTGGATCAGTGAACTTGGTCCGTAGTGCTCCAGCAAGTTCCCTCGCAATTCCTCTAATCGAAAGGGCATATCCGCGATCGGGATTAACCGCTATTTCAAAAATTACATCTTCTGCTTGTAATACCTCTCGGGCATCAGCACCGACTTCAGCTGATCCACTCGG
>RGOY01000214.1 GCA_010028225.1 Actinomycetota bacterium | reverse complement strand
CATCACAGAGAAGGGTCGTGGTCATCTCCCTGCGCTTCAAGATGAAGCCGAGAAATTCCATGCAGTGGGAGTGGTGGATCCCGAGACGGGGGAACCGCTTTCGAAGAGCGGTAAATCTTGGACTTCCACTTTCTCCAGTGCTCTGGTGAAAATCGGTAAGCAGCGAAAGGATGTTGTTGCTATTACTGCGGCGATGCTTGGGCCTACGGGGCTGGACGCATTTGCCAAAGAGTTTCCTGATAGAACTTTTGATGTCGGTATCGCCGAACAACATGCAACGACCTCAGCTGCCGGAATGGCATTTACAGGACTTCATCCGGTGGTAGCGGTTTATTCCACTTTCCTCAATCGAGCATTTGATCAGATGCTTCTTGATGTGGCCCTGCATAAAGCGGGCGTCACCTTCGTCCTTGATAGATCAGGAATCACTGGTGATGACGGTCCCTCGCATCACGGAATTTGGGATCTCGCGCTCACATCAATAGTGCCAGGAATCAAAGTTGCTGCGCCACGGGATGGAAAGCGCTTAGAAGAATTGCTTGGTGAGTGCGTTCAGGTGAGCGATGGCCCAACAGTGCTCCGATTTCCCAAGGGACAGATCACACCCGATATTCCTGCCTTCGAGCAGATTGAGGGAATAGACATTCTTTATAGAGGTGAGAGCGCCGATATTTTGCTTATTGCCGTGGGGGCGATGGCTGGATCGGCTATTGAAGCGGCGGGCATTGCCTATCGTGAAGGAGTTGGAGTTACCGTCGTAGATCCGCGATGGGTTCGTCCATTGCCACACCAGTTGATCTCTTTAGCAGAAAAATTCGAGAACATTGTGGTGGTTGAAGATGGACTGGAAAATGTCGGGGTTGGGGCAGCTGTGGCAGAGATGTTGCGCCGCGAAGGCATTAATACTGAGGTCACCTCAATTGGTGTACCACAGCGATTTATTGAACATAGCAAGCGTCTTGAGATTTTGTCGGATTTAGGAATGAACTCAGGAGCAATCGCACAACGATTAGTTGCTATTCATTCCTCGCGCGTTAATAAAGATGCGCTTACAACGGAGATGAACCGCTTACGCGATTGAACTCTTTAGGCGGGAAGTGAAGCAACACCTGCTGGATGGAAGCGTTGACCAGTAACTTCTTCACTGATGCCCTCACGATCTAGGTAAGGAAGTATTCCGCCAAGATGCATTGGCCAGCCTGCACCGAGAAGCATGCAGAGTGTCGAACCTGATCAGCGGTAGATGGTGAATTGCCAGCGACGATCAAAGCTAACGCCTTGCTATCTGGCACTAACTTGCCACTCTCATCTTTTGTGAAGAAGGAACGTATTCCATTCTTGACGAAGTTCTGCATCGTTGGTGAAATTTTGTAGCGATCTCCAAGATTGTGATGGAGTGTCTCAGAGACATGCAATGCAACCGCTGGTCCGACCAATCCGAGAAGTTCCAGCGAAGTCATCGGAAATCCAAGCGGTCTCATCGCGCTATCGGCAACTTCAGCAGGAGTTCCCTCGTCGATCGCGTCGGTGACTTCTCCCATGAATCGAGTGAGAAGTCTATTGACGACAAAGGCAGGAGCGTCCTTGCAGATAATCATTGTCTTCTTCAGTTCTTTCCCGACATTTATCGCAGTTGCACAGGTTGCATCATCTGTCTTGCTCGTTCTTGCAACCTCCAGTAGCGGCATGACAGCGACTGGATTGAAGAAATGAAAACCAATAACTCGCTCAGGATGAGAAAGGTGGGCACCCATCTTCTCGACCGAGAGTGATGAGGTGTTAGTAGCAAGGACACACTCTGGTGAGACGATTCCTTCGAGTTCTGCGAAA
>RGOY01000213.1 GCA_010028225.1 Actinomycetota bacterium | reverse complement strand
GATGTAGACCAAGTGATTAGAACTCAAGCATCTTTCGGATATTCAGTAGAGCGCAATCCTCGAGATATAGAAAAACCTCTGGAAGCAAATACTCCGATGCCTACTGCTATCCGCGAGAACCGTGTCATTGTTTCCGATATCTCGAATCTCACAAAAGAATATCCGGAGTACCAGCCATACGACCTCGTGAGTCCATGGAAGTCCTCGGTTTTCATTCCTACAACAACCAAATTTGTCTATGTCCTTCATCTGCAAAATGAGATTTCAGAGAAGTCATTGGCCGAGGCATATTTCCATTGCTTAAGTAAGTTACTGAGCCTCTATCACTATCGCTCAAACTTTGAGGACCTAGGTACAAGTCATAAGAGTGAAGTCAATATCTCGTCAAGACCGGAATCAATGTATGGAAAGAGTCTGACTGAGCGTCAGAGTGAAATTCTCGCTCTCATCAAGAGCGCCATGACCAATTCCATGATTGCCGAAAGAATCGGCTACAGCGAGTCACTCGTTCGTCGAGAAACAATCATTATCTACGCCAAATTGGGCATTCGCGGTCGCAAGGACTTATTCAACAAAGCTGCGACGGGATCGTTAGTCGAACTCAGATCTGCCATGAGTAAGGACTTGAAGCAAGCAAGCGGATAGATGCTCAATAGCCTTTAATCTGTATCGCCGCCGTAGAAATTAGCGATCGGCGAGAACTACTATCAACCTATGTCGTTGAAGGATCCCATAGCCAGACCCTTCGATAATCCTCGCCCGGATGTATATGCGCCTCTCCCCAAACCTATCAATCGAGCAGAAGCCAAAGGCTTGAACCTCCCACCTGGACCACATCCCCTGGCTTCTGATTGGCTCACGCTTACCTTCACCGTCGATACGCCGAGGTTCTTGGAACGCATGAGAATTCGACATGGCGATATCTGCTCATTTTTTCTCGCTCGGCAACTATTCATCGGTGTCTTCTCGGCGCAAGGTGCATATGAAGTCACCGTGTCAAAACAACATCAGTTCGTTAAAGGGGTTGGATTTGCCAGGATGCGCAAAGTCCTTGGCGAAGGACTTCTGACAAACGAAGAACCGATACATATGCAGCATCGCCGAATGATGCAGCCACCGTTTCATCACGGGAACCTTGATAGCTACGTAGCTTTGATGGATGCGCTTGTGAAGAAAGAGATTGCTTCATGGGATAGAGAGATTTCACTCTCGCACGAGATGATGGCCCTCACCCTCGAGATAGTCTGTCAATGTCTCTTTGGTATGGATTCCTCAAAGTACACCACGAGGATTGCTGAGGCAATGGAGATTGCTATCGACCGTATCGAGCGAACCATGCTTCCGGGGCTTGATCGATTTGATTCGACCAAGATTCCTTATTTCTCTGCTTTCGCTAAGGCTTCAGATGAATTAGTCGAGATTGCCGATGAAATTATTCAAGAAAGACTTAAGTCAAAGAGCGAGCGAACTGATGATCTCCTTGGGATTTTGCTTTCCATGCGAGACCAAATTTCCTTAACCCATATCCGCGATGAAGTCCTAACACTCATTTTGTCGGGGCATGAGACGACTGCGAATGTTCTCACTTGGGCATTTTCTTATCTTGCTGAGAATCCTAAGTGGCGAGAAAGTTTGCATGAAGAGGCAATGGCCGCTGACCTCGATATGGCTCCTTCTTATCAAGCACTTGAAGCGATGAGCCCTACGGCATCAGCGATCTTGCAGGAAGCGCTTCGTCTCGCTCCGCCGGTATGGGTAGCACCACGAATAGCGCTCGAAGATGTCGAAATTGACGGCGTGAATATTCCTAAGGGCGCCCATGTTCTAGTAA
>RGOY01000212.1 GCA_010028225.1 Actinomycetota bacterium | reverse complement strand
TCAAGCCAAAGATAAACTCTCACCCGTGCGCATCGATCTTCATACTCACTCCAATGAAAGCGATGGCACTGAGACCCCGCTAGAACTCCTCGATTCAGCGATCAAGGCAGGTCTTGACCTCTTTGCCCTCACCGATCACGATTCGATCGCAGGATGGCAGCAAATCAAAGATAAAGCCCCCGCCTCCATCGAGATAGCACTCGGCGCAGAAGTCTCCTGCCAGACCCTCGAAGCGCTGAGCGTGCATATGCTCGGATATCTCTTTAATCCCGACGATAAAGCACTGATCGATTCGATGAATGAGACTCGAACCAATCGCATCACTCGTATGGAAAGAATCGTCGCTCGCCTCCAAGAAGCAGGAATGGATATCACCGTCGATGATGTCTATGCCGAAACAATCGAAGGAGCCACAGTCGGTCGCCCACACCTTGCCGATGCGATGATTCGAAAAGGAATCGTCGCCGACCGCAGCGAAGCTTTTGAGACCTATCTTCACAATCGCTCGAAGTACTACATCCCCGATGCCTCACCCACACCAGAAGCGGCCATCACGCTGATCAAAAACGCCGGAGGCGTTGCCATCATCGCCCACCCCTTCGCATCCCTTCGCGGACGGATCATCTCCGCCCAGTATCTTGAGAGCCTTATTGGCGCAGGATTAGATGGAATCGAGATTAATCACCGCGACCATAACGATGGCGAAAGAGAAGAGCTCTCCCACCTAGCAAAAAGATATGGACTCCTTGTCACAGGCGGCAGTGACTACCATGGCACAGGCAAAGTCAATCGCTTAGGTGAGAACCTCACCGACCTCTCTCAATGGGAGAAGATCAAAGAACGAGCAGGAAGCTTGAAATAATGAATTGGATCGATCTCACCTTCGGGCTACAAGCACTCGTCACTCTTGTTGTCATCATGGATCCACCTGGTGCAACGCCACTCTTCCTCTCACTCGTTTCATCGAGGCCCATCAAAGAACAACGAAAACTCGCATGGCAGGCGGCGATGACATCATTCATTGTCATCACTGCCTTCGCTCTCTTTGGGCAATGGATATTGGATTACTTGAAGATCTCACTGCCCGCACTCAAAGGTGCTGGGGGATTACTCCTTCTTCTTGTCGCACTCGAACTCCTTAAAGGCAATGCCAATAAAGATGAAGCAACCAGAACTGGCAATGTCGCCCTCGTTCCCCTCGGCACACCCCTGCTTGCCGGCCCTGGAGCAATCGTCGCCATCATGCTCTTCGTCCAAGAAGCAGGTCGCGATGGCAATAGCGGAGCCAAATCCCTCGCGCTCGCCCTCGCCGTCATCCTCGTCCACATCATCATCGGCCTCACCTTGATGTTCTCCACAAAAATCGTGAGTGTCATCAAAGAATCCGGCGTCGAACTTCTCGCCAGGATCGCCGGTCTCTTGCTAGCCGCTATCGCAGTAGAGATGTTGGTCTCTGCGGTGAAAGAGTTCTTTCCCGGGGTTTAAAAGCAAATCAGAGACAACACAAATCCTCTTGATTTCTGAGAATCAATACAGGAGTAGCCTCGTTACATGACGCAGCGGCAGAAGTTTGATCTTGTTAAGAAGATCCCGGGAACCAAGGTAGAAATTCGTCGCTACCACTCCTGTGTCATAGCAGATGTGCTTGTCGAAGCGCCATACTCTCAAGCCGGAAGCCTTGGCTTTCGCCCCCTCGTTACTTACATTTCCCAGAACAACATCGCGATGACCGCACCAGTTCTTCAGGAGTCGACAGATTCTCGTTCTTGGATTGTCTCTTTCGTTATGCCAGCAAACATGACTCTAAAAGACCTACCTAATCCACAAAATTCCAAAGTCACACTTC
>RGOY01000211.1 GCA_010028225.1 Actinomycetota bacterium | reverse complement strand
CACTAGGCTCTCGTCCCTATGTCGCAAACCAGTTCGCCAAGTCGAGACCGAAGCCCTTCGAACGGCACGGCCGGCGAAGCCCTCATCAAGGCAAAGGGTCTGGTCAAGCGCTACGGCGAATTCGAGGCTGTGGCTGGGATCGATTTCGAGGTCCGGCGGGGCGAATCGTTCGGATTTCTCGGACCCAATGGCGCGGGCAAATCGAGCACTATGCGGATCATCGCTGCCACCTCGAAACGAAGTGGTGGCGAGATCGAGATTTTGGGTAAAGACCCCGACAAGAGTGGGCCTGAGATTCGAGCGCATCTTGGAGTTGTTCCCCAGAGTGACAATCTCGATACCCAGATTTCAGTCGAGGAAAACCTTTATGTGTACGGCCGATATTTCGGACTCTCGCGACCTTTCATCAGAAAGAAGATCGATGAGTTATTGGAATTTGCTCAACTCGAAGAGAAGCGGAAAACCAAAGTTGAGGCCCTCAGTGGCGGAATGAAGCGACGCCTGACCATTGCACGGTCGCTCATTAGTGAACCTGAAATCTTGATGCTCGATGAACCGACAACTGGCCTTGACCCACAAGCTCGCCACATCCTCTGGGATCGACTCTTTCGTCTCAAGGAGCTTGGCGTAACTCTCCTAATCACTACTCATTACATGGATGAAGCAGAGCAACTCTGTGACCGATTGATTGTCATGGATAAAGGCAAGATCATGGCCGAGGCCTCTCCTGGAGATCTCATTCGCCAATATTCAACAAAGGAAGTGCTGGAAGTGAGATTCGGGTCAGAGCGCAATCAAGGGCTTGCAGATCAACTCACTGCCCTCTGCGAGAGGATTGAAGTACTCCCCGATCGAATTCTTCTCTATGCCGACGATGGCGAATCAGTGCTGGAGAAGGTCTATTCCGCTGGACTTCATCCACTTACCTCACTCGTGCGCAGATCTTCGCTAGAAGATGTATTTCTTCGCCTCACTGGCCGGTCTCTCGTTGATTGATCTAAACCATGTCCCTTGATGTGAATAATCCGAAGCCAACTCGTATCGGCTCGCTCAGACTCATAGACCTCAAGCGAATTCAACGCCAAGGTTCCCTCTCCGTTGCCGAAGCGCGAATAAGAAACATGCTCAAGTTCGTCTCGGCCATCATCTTCGAAGCTCTCGCGAATCCGTTGCTCTATCTAGTCTCAGTCGGAATCGGAATCGGTGCGCTAGTCGATGAGAACTTGGGCGAGGCTGGTCTTGGTGGAGTCTCTTATCTCACCTTTATCGCGCCCGCCTTGCTCGCGACAACTGCCATCACAGGCGCGATGGATGAAGTTGTCTTCCCTTGCATGGACGGCTTTCGATGGCAGAAGACTTTCTACGCGATGAACTCCACGCCACTTACTCCAAGGCAGATTGCGAGCGGAGTTTTCCTTTCAGCGATGACGAGAACTATCTTCGCAGTGACCTGCTACTGGGTTCTGCTTTATCTCTTTGGCGCACTGGATTCGCCAAGATCATGGCTTGCGATTCCAACAGCTATCTTGGCCGGAGCTGGGTTCGGCGCGCTGATGTTGGGTTTTGCCTCTTTTATTGATAATGAAGATCTCTTCATGACCATCATTAATCGAATGGTGATCATGCCGATGTTTCTTTTCTCTGGAACTTTTTACCCACTCACAAATATGCCGATTTATATCCAGCCGATCGGATGGATCTCACCGCTCTGGCATGCGACAGAGCTCGGCCGGTTTCTTACTTACGACTACCCGATATCACTGACTATGGCGATTATTCATATCGCTGTCATGCTCGTTCTGCTCGTCACCGGGTTGCTCTGGGCATTTAGGAACTTCGAGCGAAGGCTTGAGAAATGATTCTCGATTCTGCTGTAGCTATCGCTCAACG
>RGOY01000022.1 GCA_010028225.1 Actinomycetota bacterium | reverse complement strand
ACGAACTTTCTCCCCATCAATGATCACTGAATATGTCTCGACAGGTGCAGAAGCTGGCGGAGTAACGGCTTCGCCGGTACGCAGATCGAATTCTGCGCCGTGAAGCCAGCATTCGATTCTCCCTGTCGTGACTTCTCCCTCAGAAAGAGAAGCCTCAGCATGAGAGCAGAGGTCTGCCACGGCAAAAACTTCGTTTCCCTGCCTCACCACGCAAACATCAGTGCCATCGAGATCAATCTTGATCGCCTTGTTTTCAATGAGATCACTAAGGTTCAATTCGATCATCTTCCAACCCTCACCAACTCGTCCTCGATTCGTTTCATCAGTCGATCTCTAATCGCCTCTACAGGAATCTCGTTGATTACCTCAGCGAAGAAACCTCTGATCACGAGGCGACGAGCATCAGATTCAGCGATTCCGCGTGACATCAGATAAAAAAGATGTTCTTCGTCAAATCGCCCAGTCGTTGAAGCATGCCCAGCACCAACAATCTCGCCCGTTTCAATTTCTAGGTTAGGTACCGAATCCGCCCTCGCACCATCAGTGAGGAGCAAATTTCGGTTCATTTCATAGGTATCAGTTCCTTCAGCTTCTTTTCGAATGAAGACATCACCGAACCAAACCGTCCGGGCGTCCTGGCCGGCGAGAGCCCCTTTGTAATTCACCCGAGATTTTGCATGGCCTACGTTATGGTCGACAAATACTCGATGTTCCAAGTGCTGCCCGCTTGTTGCGAAATAGACACCTAAGAGATTTGCGGAACCTCCAGGACCGGCATATTCAACCGATGGAAGAAGTCTTACCAGCGATCCCCCGACGGAAATGGTGACTGAGGTGAATTCGCTATCTTTTCCGAGAATCGCATGATGACGCCCGAGATGAACCGCATCACTATTCCACTCTTGGAGTGAGATGAATTCCAACTTTGCGCCATCCTCGAGAATGATCTCTATCTCTTCGCCAAGGATTGCACTGCCAAAACTTTCTATGATCAGAGTCGCTCTTGAGTGTTTCTTTGCAACCACTACTGTCCGTGAGAACTCAGCACTTCCGAGGTTCTTTCTGGTAAGCATGATCGGCTCTTTTACTTCGACATCGTTATTGATTTCGATGAGCGTGCACTGCGTTACGGTTTCACGAACCCTAGCAACAACCGCATCATCGCTTTGAGATCGCGGCGCAAGCGTGGATGCTGGAACAACGGTGACAGAGAAGCCCTCACTCGAGCCTGAAAAAACAGTCGACAAATTCGACTCCACTGCCGTCGCCTTGAGATGAAGTCCACCTAGACGCTTTAGCGGTGTGAATCGCCATTTCTCTTCACGACCTGTCGGTTCAGGTGAGTCATGGCGTTCCAAGAGATTGCTGTTGAGACTCATTAACCGACCGCACCTTCCATCTGAAGCTCGATCAGGCGGTTGAGCTCGAGTGCGTACTCCATGGGGAGCTCTCGTGCAATTGGCTCGACAAAGCCGCGGACGATCATTGCCATCGCCTCGTCCTCCTCAAGTCCGCGAGACATGAGATAGAAGAGTTGATCATCGCTCACTTTCGAGACCGTTGCTTCGTGGCCTAACGTGACATCGTCCTCACGAACATCAACGTAGGGATACGTATCTGAGCGACTGATGGTGTCAACAAGGAGTGCATCGCACTTGACTGTGCTCTTGGAGTGGTGAGCACCTTCTTGAACTTGCAGGAGTCCTCGATAAGAAGTTCTACCGCCACCGCGCGCAACAGATTTCGAGATGATGCTCGATGAGGTATATGGAGCGGCATGGACCATCTTCGCGCCAGCATCTTGATGTTGTCCCTCACCCGCAAATGCAATCGATAGCGTCTCGCCTCTGGCGTGAGGTCCCATCAGGAAGACCGCTGGGTATTTCATAGTTACTTTCGAGCCGATGTTTCCGTCAATCCACTCCATCGTTGCGCCTTCCTGACAGATGGCGCGTTTTGTCACAAGGTTGTAGACGTTATTCGACCAATTTTGGATTGTCGTGTAACGCACTCGCGCGTTCTTCTTGACGATGATCTCAACGACTGCGGAGTGAAGTGAATCCGAAGAATAAATCGGTGCAGTACAACCTTCGACGTAATGAACGTAACTGCCTTCATCAGCGATGATCAAGGTTCGCTCGAACTGCCCCATATTCTCGGTATTGATGCGGAAGTAAGCCTGGAGCGGAATATCCACGTGAACACCTTTTGGTACGTAGACAAAAGAGCCACCCGACCAGACAGAGGTATTGAGCGCTGCGAACTTGTTGTCTCCGACAGGTATTACTGATCCGAAATATTCCTTGAAAATCTCCTCGTGTTCCTTCAATCCTGTATCGGTATCGAGAAAGAGAACGCCTTGTTTTTCTAGGTCCTCTCGGATGGAGTGATAAACCACTTCTGATTCATATTGGGCGGCAACACCTGCGATTAGGCGATTTTTCTCTGCCTCAGGGATACCAAGTCGATCATAAGTATTCTTGATGTCATCGGGCAGATCTTCCCAAGATTGTGCCTGCTTCTCCGTCGAGCGAACAAAGTATTTGATGTTGTCAAAGTCAATTCCCGAGAGATCAGAACCCCAATCTGGCATGGGTTTCTTTCCAAAGAGTGAAAGACCTTTAAGTCGCAGATCAAGCATCCACTGCGGTTCGCTCTTCTTTGCGGAAATGTCTCGAACAACCCGCTCATTGAGCCCTCGCTCCGCGGTAGCGCCTTTGTCATCCTTGTCGGACCAGCCATACTCGTACTTACCGAGTCCTTCTAACTCCGGATGGGCGATCTGTGTCATCTCGTTCTCGCTTTCCTCGTTGCGTTCTTGGTAGTTTCTTTGCTCTTTTTGTCGTTGAGTCGGTGCGGATTTGGAACAAAGGTGGTGCAAACTCCATCTCCATCTGCAATCGTTGCAAGTCTTTGTACATGAGTGCCTAACACCCTGGCAAAAGCTTCGGTTTCAGCCTCACACATCTGAGGAAACTCTGAGGCCACATGAGCAATCGGGCAATGATGTTGACATAGTTCCTGCCCTATGCCTTGCTTATGAACACTTGCTGCGTACCCATCATTACTCAGAAATTTAGCAAGGGCCGATACGCGATCACTCTTTCCAGCAACAGCAGATTGTGCACGCCGTTCAAGATCAAGTGAGCGATACTTCGCAAAGCCCTCCACCATGCTTGAGTCAACTTTTGCCGACATAAATCGAATAGCCATAAGGGCAAGGTCGTCGTAAGAGTGTTCGAACTTCTCTCTGCCCGAATCTGTCATCACAAAAACTTTTGCGGGTCGACCGCGTCCGCGTAGCGAAAGACTTCGCTGGTGGGGCTCACGCGCTTGCAGCACCCCCTCGTCAACCAGTGCGTCGAGGTGTCTTCGAACCCCCGCTGGGGTGATCTCTAGCTTGGAAGCCAATTCCCCTGCAGTTGCCGGACCGTTCTCGAGAATGGCCCGGGCTACCAATTCGCGGGTCCGAGTCTCATCGACGAGAAGGTTTTTCACAACATTATTGTTGCCTAAATCGCAGGACCTTTCCACCCGAGAGCGAGGCATTTTCGCCTTAATCCCGTTAGGTTCCTCTCATTCCCCTCTCGCCCTTGGCTAAGCCTCTACGGTGAAAATTCGTGGCTTGGGTGCTGACCCGGTGGGTGGCGAGGCAAGTTCGGCGATTTAATGGACCGCCCGAAGGGAGGATCTGAGTGGACGCTCTGACCCGCGTTGGCAGAGGCCGAAGTATCTTCACTCTCCTGCTCTTCTTGCAGTGTTTTATCGTGCTAACCGGTGGAATTGTTCGAATCACTGGGTCAGGACTTGGTTGTCCTACCTGGCCTGAATGTGCACCAGGATCTTTTACGCCATCACCGAATCAAGAAGAGAGCCAACTGCATGCTTGGATCGAATTCGCTAATCGGTTACTGACTTTCTTGCTGGGCTTTGCCGCTCTAGCGGCAGTTATCTATTCGCTTGCCTTTATTCCAATAAGGAGAATCCGAGCGCTTGCGGGTCTGCAACTTCTTGGAATCATCGCACAAGCGATCCTCGGCGGGATAACCGTTCTTACGGGCTTACATCCAACGACTGTTGTTGCACACCTTCTCGTCTCCATAATTCTTATTGCTGGTGCTTTATCCCTTCGCCAACGAGTTCACGGAAAAAGCCCGAGTGGCTACTTGCCGACTCAATTAACTCTTCGACTTCTTAAAGGACTTGTGGTTGTTGGTTTTGCAGTCGTGGTTATGGGAAGCATCGTCACGGGAACCGGACCACACTCCGGCGATAGCGAGAGTTCGCGGTTTGGTTTCGATTTGAGAACGGTGGCATGGCTACATGCCGATACCGTCATATTCTTCATCGGTTTGCTTCTTGCATGCCTAGTTGCAATTCATCTGGGAGAGAGTGGCACAACTCGAAGCGCTCTCTTGAAAAAGATCCTTTGGGTCATAGGGCTCTCTCTCATTCAAGGCGCAATTGGCTACCTCCAGTGGTTTACCGGCGTACCCGAGATCCTCGTTGCGCTGCACCTTATTGGGGCGGTTTCGGTGTGGCTCTCCCTTTGGAACTTGTACATCACAGGTAGCGTTACCTCGTCCGAGACCAGCTCGAAGGGGGCCGAATAGAGTGTCGAATACGACCTTTCTCGACAGCTCTTGGAGCGAATTGGACGAGGATGCTGTGCGTTATGCCCGCGCACTAGCAATGGATGCAGTTCAGAAAGTCGGCAATGGCCATCCCGGTACGGCGATGGCTCTCGCGCCAGTTGCATACCTCCTGTTTCAAAAAGTCTTACGCCACGATCCTTCGGATCCAAGCTGGATCGCACGCGATCGATTCATCCTCTCTTGTGGCCACTCCTCACTCACCCTCTACATACAACTTTTCCTTGGTGGTTTTGGACTGGAGTTGGAAGATCTCAAAGAATTTCGCACATGGGGATCTCTCACTCCAGGACATCCTGAGTTTGGACATACCAAAGGAGTAGAAACAACTACGGGACCACTTGGCCAAGGTCTTGCCAATGGCGTCGGCATGGCAATGGCTTCTCGATTTCGACGAGGCCTTCTTGATCCGAATCCGCAGAGTGGGAAATCGATATTTGATCAAAATATCTGGGTCCTAGCCTCGGATGGTGATCTTCAGGAGGGAGTGAGCGCTGAAGCATCAAGCCTTGCCGGAGTGCAGGCACTCGGAAATCTCAAGGTGATTTACGATGACAACAGAATTTCGATAGAAGGTGACACTCATCTTGCATTTACCGAAGATGTTTCAGCGCGATACCGTGCATACGGCTGGGAAGTTTTCGATGTTGACACCCTCCTTTCCGGTGATGTCGATCGAGCAGGACTCACTACTGCGATAGATAAAGCGTTAGCCATCTCTGACAGACCCGTTTTGATTAGGTTAAAAAGCGTGATCGCTTGGCCTGCGCCACAAGCAAGAAACACTGCCAAGTCACATGGCTCTGCGCTCGGAGCCGATGAAGTCGCAGCCGCAAAAAAGGAACTGGGCCTTGATCCCACAGAGTTTTTCGCCATTTCCGATCAAGTTTTAAACCACACCCGATCTCTAATCTCCAGGGGCAAGCGATTGCGAGATGGCTGGAACAAGGATTTCTCACAATGGGCAAAGGACAATCCCGAGAGAGCAGAACTTTTAGATCGGCTATCGGCGGGATTACTCCCCAAAACATGGGATAGCGACCTGCCCACCTTTGAACCCGGAAAATCTGTGGCCACTCGTAAAGCTTCTGGCGATGTGATTCAGTCACTAGCAGCCAGGCTCCCTGAACTTTGGGGCGGAAGCGCTGACTTAGCCGACAGCAATAACACCCCGATACATTCCTCAAAATCTTTCTTGCCCGTCGGCTCCGCTATGAAGAGCGCCGATCCATATGGACGAAACATCCACTTTGGGATCCGAGAACATGCGATGGGAGCCATTGCAAACGGTATTGCTCTCTTTGGTCTCTCCAGGATCTATGTCGGTACCTTTCTAGTTTTCAGCGATTACATGCGGGGCGCGGTGAGACTCTCGGCTTTAATGAATCTGCCTGTAACTTATATATGGAGTCATGACTCAATCGGCTTAGGCGAAGACGGTCCTACTCATCAACCGATCGAGCATGTCGCAGCACTTCGGGCCATACCTAATCTCGCTGTGATACGGCCGGCAGATGCAAATGAAACTCTCTATGCGTGGCGTCGATTGATCCAACAACCGGCACCATCAGCACTTCTTTTATCGCGGCAAAATCTCCCTGTTCTGAGTGGAACAGATAGTGAAGGTGTCGCGCGAGGCGCATATGTTCTTGGCGACTTCTTTGCCGAAGGTTCTACTTCTCTCCAGGCGATTTTGATAGCGACGGGTTCCGAGCTGCATCTTGCCCTCGATGCGGCAAAAGCAATGATTGCCCAAGGAGTAAGCACTCGCGTCGTGAGCGCACCCTCGCTCGAATGGTTTAGACAAATGCCAAAGCAATACCAAGATTCAGTTCTGCCTCCATCAATTCGCGCCCGCGTTTCAGTCGAAGCGGCCGTCGCTCAAGGTTGGCACGAATGGATAGGTGATGCTGGCGTCGCTCTCTCATTGGAGCACTTTGGCGCATCGGCTAGTGCAGAGGTGCTCTTTGAGAAATTTGGCTTCACCGTCGAGAGAATATGCTCGGCAATAAAAGAATCCTTGGTCAAAGTCAAAGCTCAATGATGAACGCTCTTCGCGATATCACTGCGGCTGGCACCTCGATTTGGCTCGACGATCTATCACGAGAGAGGCTTTCTGGATCACTCGCGCAGTACATTGAGGAATTTCAGATTCGAGGCGTAACCACCAATCCCGCAATTTTCTCTGCAGCAATCTCAGGCTCCGACCTCTATCGGGGAGATATAAAACGCTTGGCGCAGGAGGGTCTCTCTGCTGTGGAAATCATCGAAGAGCTAACAACGGATGATGTTAGGCGCGCTTGTGATCTCTTTGAAAAGCTCTTCCATTCTTCCGGTGGCGCGGATGGTCGAGTTTCAATCGAGGTAGATCCAGGGCTGGCACGCGACACGGAAGGAACAATCAGAGAAGGGCTAGCACTTTCTCAAAAAGTAAGTCGTCCAAATCTCTTAGTTAAAGTTCCGGCAACAAAAGAAGGTCTGCCAGCAATAACTCAACTCACTGAATCTGGAGTGAGCATCAACGTTACTTTGATTTTCTCGATTTCGCGATACCGCGAGGTGATTGATGCTTATATGCAAGGACTAGAGCGAAGGCTCGCGACAGGAGAAGAGATATCGAGTATTCACTCGGTCGCTTCGTTCTTCGTTAGTCGTGTCGATACCGAAGTCGACGCGCAGCTAACGCGCCTTGATCACGAGCCGCGTGCTGCAGAGTTTCGAGGAAAGGCGGCGGTTGCTAATGCTGTCCTTGCCTACCGTCTCTTTGAGGAGCAGGTGGCCGGTGATCGTTGGAGAAAACTCCGTGGGTCGGGGGCAAACCTGCAACGCCCCCTCTGGGCTTCAACGGGGGTGAAGGATCCTTCTTATCGGCCAACACTTTACGTCGATACCCTGATAGCGCCGAATACTGTGAATACGATGCCTGATTCCACTCTCAAAGCAAGTTCCCTTTTAGAAAGGATGCCTGAAAAATCAATCACCGATTCCTATGAGGAGAGTGAGGAGGTCGTATCAAACCTCGCTTCACTCGGGATTGATTTGGAAGATGTCGCCGTCAAACTTGAATCAGAGGGCTTGAAGAAGTTTCTCGATCCTTGGTTAGCTTTAAGCGAGAGCGTAAAGTCAGTGATGCACTCATAAATGTCGACCATTCGGCTCTCATCAAAGCTCTCGAACTTTCCACGCTTTAACGGGATTGAGTCCATATCCCCTCGAATCGCGGCTAAAGATCCCACGATCTGGGGCGAGGATGCCGCCGCGGAAGCGGCAATCAGACTTGGCTGGGTAGATCTTCCAGAATCTTCGAGAGCGCTGCTTCCCCGTCTTGATGCCCTCTGGGCTTGGGCTCGCAGTGAGGGTATAACTCAAGTACTTCTCTGTGGAATGGGTGGATCTTCACTTGCGCCCGAAGTAATTGCACGAAGCCACGGTAAAGAACTGATCGTCATCGACTCCACTGATCCGAACGCGCTAGCACCATTAACTCATCTCTCCTTCACGAAACGCGTTGTAGTAATCAGTTCAAAGTCAGGAACTACTGTTGAAACTCGTTCACATCTAGCTCTCTTCGAGGAACTGATTCGCAAAAGCGGGATGGAACCGCGCGAGCGACTTATCGTCGTAACAGATCCGGGCTCCCCACTTGACACTTATGCACGGTCACATGAGTTTCAAGTATTTAATGCCAATCCAGATGTTGGAGGTCGATTTAGCGCTTTGAGCGCCTTCGGGCTCGTTCCATCGGCGCTCTTAGGAATTGATATTGCTCCAATTCTCGATGATGCAAGTGAGACTCTTGCTGAACTCATACATTCGGGAAATCCAGCCGAGCTCCTTGCCTCCTACTTAGCCCAAAGCCATTTTCTTCGGATAAAAGAAAGCGTCAAATACCCAGGTCTAGGCGACTGGATCGAACAACTTGTCGCTGAATCCTCAGGCAAAGAAGGAAAGGGAGTTTTGCCTTGGATTTCCGATCCGAGCCCGCTCAACTATCCATTTTTGGATCTTGATTCTGATCTTGCCCTAACTCTCGGCTCGCACTTCATGCTGTGGGAGTGGAGTACGGCGCTTCTTGGCTGGATCTTGAGGGTTGATCCCTTTAATCAGCCGAACGTACAAGAGACAAAGTCTGCGACCATGAACTTGCTCTCGACGAAGTCAAACTCCGCAAACCATTCTCTAGCAATTGCGCAGATTCGGGAAGGTCTCGAAAGCGCCGCTAAGGATGCTGGGTATTTAGCAATCTGCGCATTCCTCAATCGTGGTGAAGATAATGCGATTCTCAAACTTCGACATCGCCTTGAAACGCATCTGCGTATCCCTGTGACATTCGGGTGGGGCCCACGCTTCCTTCATTCGACAGGTCAGTTTCACAAGGGCGGCCCCAAAGTTGGAGTTTTTCTCTCAATAACTGGAGAGTCTCGCAACGATCTCAAGGTGCCTGGAGAAACTTTTTCTTTCCAAGAACTGATCCAGGCTCAGGCTTCGGGAGATGCGCTGGCATTGCAAGCCAAGGGACTTAAAGTTTTTCGGCTTCACCTTCAGGACCGAACAGAGAGCATTGCAGAGTTATTGAAAGCCTTCGATTAGATTTTTGAAACAGATACTTCTCCATACCTCAGAAAGTTATGGAGAGGCATGGACAGGTATGGAGATGTACCGAGTCTTACTCGTCGTCTCCGCGAAGTCGCTTGAGCGCTTCATCAAGGATTTTTCGCGCTTCAGCCTCAGTACGTCGCTCTTTCACATAAGCAAGGTGAGTCTTATAAGGCTCATTCTTAATTGGTGATGGCGGATTGTTCTTATCTTGACCTGCTGGAAGGCCACATCGAGGGCAATCCCACTCCTCAGGAATTTCAACGGTGCCATCGTCTGCGAATGAAGGCTTCGTCTCGTGACCATTGAGGCACCAGTACGAAATTCTGAACCTGGCAATTGCTTCGCCACGTTCAGCCTCACCCATCGGGCCTGCGCCTACACGTGAACCTCGGATTGCGCTCCCACCAGCCACTAGTTTCTCCTTTGAACTCTTAGAGTTTGAATCTAGTTAAGATTCTTTAAAACTAATCCAAGTGCAACGATAAGCGTGAACCAAAGTCCACCTGCAACAATGGTGATTCGGTCTAAGTTCTTCTCAACAACTGACGAACCGCCGTAGGTTGACGAGATTCCGCCACCGAAGAGATCGGATAGACCGCTCCCTTTTCCTTTATGGAGCAGAACCAGAACAATCATCAGTACGCTGATGAGAATAAGCGCAATCGAAAGAGCGATAACCACGTAAAACTCCGATCAAAGTTCTTTAGCGCGCTCTCCTCAGATCTTCTCTAATCCGAAACTCTCGAGCGAACAGGGCCATATTCTATCAGCCGAATACCTCCGCACCCCTTTTCAGAGGACGCGGTGAAATTTACAGATTCTTGCGAACTCTTCCGGGTCAAGGCTGGCTCCGCCAACGAGAGCCCCATCGATATTCGGCTGTCGCATGATGTCGACGATATTTGCCGACTTAACCGAACCGCCGTAGAGAATCCTCGTAGCGGAAGCGATCTCCTCATTCGAGATCTTCACAAGTTCGCTTCGTATGGCGGCACATACTTCCTCGGCATCTTCCGGACTGGCTGTCCTTCCAGTTCCGATTGCCCAGACTGGTTCATACGCTAGGACAATCTTTCGAATGTCAGGTTTATGAAGTCCTTTTAAACCGGCACGAAGTTGGTTCAGTACATGAGTGATCTGTTCACCCGCTTCTCGGATTGCTAGCTCTTCACCGATACAGAAAATTGGACGGAGCCCGTGAGAGATTGCGGCGCGCAACTTACGATTAAGCAACTCATCATCTTCACCATGAATGGCCCGGCGTTCGGAGTGACCAACAATGACATAAGTACAACCGAGTTTCTCTAACATTGTTCCAGCAATATCTCCAGTGAATGCACCAGGTTTTTCTGGCGAGAGATCTTGTGCTCCATAACTTAACCGGAGGCGATCACCGTCAACAAGGGTTTGAACAGAGCGAAGATCTGTAAATGGCGGAAAGACTGCAACTTCAACTTTGTCGAAGTCTCGATCTTCAAGAGAATAGGCAAGTTTCTGTGTCACGGCTATCGCTTCAAGATGATTGAGGTTCATCTTCCAGTTACCGGCGATAAGTGGACGCTTCTCTTCGAGTTCCAGCGTATCTGGCGAATCTTTCTTGCTCACCTCAAGATCCTTTCTACAGCATCGTTCTTATGAAAGTGCGACAAGACCTGGCAGTTCCTTGCCCTCAAGGTACTCCAGGCTCGCTCCACCACCGGTCGAGACATAACCAAAATCCGAGTCAGCAAATCCCAACGCTCTTATCGCTGCCGCTGAATCTCCTCCTCCGACTACTGCTAGTCCATCCACTTGACGCAGAGCATCAGCAACGGCCCGAGTACCCTCCTGGAAATCAGAAAACTCAAAGACACCCATCGGACCATTCCAAAAAACAGTGCGACACTTCTTTATTGCGTTGGCGAATGCGAGAGAACTCTGCGGTCCAATATCTAGACCGATCTCCTCCTCACCTATTCCATCAATTCCTACTACTCGCCCATTTATATCTTTGAACTCAGGGGCAACCTTTACATCGGTCGGCAGCAAAATCTCTACGCCCCTTTGCTCTGCACGGGTAAGGATTGCCCGTACGACATCGAATTGCTCTGGCTCACAGAGTGACTTCCCGATTTTGTAGCCTTTAGCAGCGAGGAATGTAAAAACCATTCCACCACCGATAGCAATCATCTCCACCCGATCCAAAAGATTTGTGATAACTGCGATTTTGTCCGAAACTTTTGCTCCGCCTAGAACTACTCCATAAGGACGAAGCGGATTGCTTGTGAGGTTTTCAAGGATTTCGCTCTCCTTCGCTACCAAGAACCCAGCCGCATGAGGAAGGAGTGAAGCGAGTTCGAAAACTGATGCATGTTTGCGGTGGACAGCGCCAAAGCCATCACCGACATAGAGATCGCCCAAACTTGCCAATCTCTTCGCAAGCTCCAACCTCTCCGCGTCGTCTTTGCTCGTTTCGGCCGCTTCAAATCGAATGTTCTCAAGGCATGTGATCTCACCTGGCTGGGCTCGCTCCGTCACTTTTAACGCTTGGTTGATGTCCGAAGAGAAACTGACCTCTCTTCCCAGCAGTTTTCCGAGCCGTTCGGCAATCGGCTTCAAAGAGAGCTCACTTTTGCGCTCACCCTTCGGTCTCCCGAGATGAGCTATGACAAGAATTGATGCGCCAGCTTCACGTAGATATTCGATCGTGGGAAGAGATGCTCGAATTCGACCATCATCAGTGATCTCTCCATCTTTCAAGGGCACATTCAAATCGGCACGCAGAATCACGCGCTTACCGGTGAAATCAAGTGAGCTGAGTTGTTTGACCGAAGTCATCTATAACTTGTTGCCGATAAAACGAATGAGATCGACGAGACGGTTCGAGTAGCCCCATTCATTGTCATACCAGCCTGCGACCTTTGCACTCTTGCCAATCACTTTCGTAATTCCACCATCGAAGATACAGGAATGAGGATCGGTGACGATATCTGCAGAGACGATTGGATCTTCGGTGTAACTCAAAATACCTTTGAGCGGACCTTCTGAGGCTGCCTTGATCGCTGCGTTG
>RGOY01000210.1 GCA_010028225.1 Actinomycetota bacterium | reverse complement strand
TCGGCGACCTTGCAGATATGCAAGAGCGATATTTCGATGGGGCTTCTTCCCATCACATGGATCCTGCTATCCCAGCAGGGAAAGTTCTTGACCGGGGCAAATTCGTAGTCTCCAAACCGATTGAGATCAATGGAGCCCCCACCAAATTTGCGATCCGTGGAAAGTACGACATCTTGATGGAGTTCGATGACGGCACTTACGGTGTAATCGACTGCAAATTCCAAGCGCGAGATACCGATAAAAGTGATTTCTATGCACCTCAACTTGAAGCGTATGCATTTGCTTTAGAGAACCCAGCTAAAGGCGAACCGAAGAAGATAAGTGCTCTTGGACTTTTCGTCTGGTCCTTAGTGACGCCACGCGGAAATGCAGATAGCGGATTTGGCCTTCAATTAAAGAGTAGCTGGAGACCGATTGATCGCAATCCCGAGGCGCTCAATACGCGCCTGACCGAATTCATCACGATGCTCGGTGAGCCAGTAACTGTTTCAAATGGGTGCAATCACTGCAAGTACATCTCGGATCGACGTGAGGTGCTTGGAAACGAGTAGAGCTAGTCGTCCTCGAGATCTTCGCCGCGTGCAATTTTCTCTTTAGCGGCCGAAGCGTACATATCTACATATTCCTGGCCGGAAAGGTTCTGAAGAGTTCTCATAATCTCATCGGTTACTTTGCGAAGCACCTTGGGATTATTTGAGTCACCTGCAAGCGAAAAATCCATAGGTTCGCCAAAGACCATAGCAACTTGGCGCAACTTAGGAATCACGCGTCCCGTCGGCTGAATCTTGTCGGTATTAAACATCGCAACCGGGATCACTGGTGCACCGGACTCGATAGCAAGCCTTGCGATGCCAGTGCGACCTTTGTAGAGGCGACCGTCAGGGCTTCTCGTACCTTCTGGATAGATACCGATGCAATCACCCTCGTACTTGTCCGAGTGCGTGAAAAGCAATCTTCTTGAAGAAGCCCTTGATCCCAGGAGATGTGAAGTACTCGCTCTTTGCCAAGAAAGTGACCTTTCTCGGTACTACTAGCGGCATGAATATCGAGTCACTAAATGAGAGGTGATTTGAAGCGATGATCACTGGTCCAAGGGTTGGGACATTACGAAGCCCTGTTACCTTCGGACGAAAGAGAAGCATGAGGATCGGAGAGAGAAAAGCTTTAAGAAGGGTGTAAGCGAAGACAGTTGGACTCACTTCACTTCCTTCCATATTCCGGTGGTGTCACTTCAACTCGACTTCCCACGCGAAGGCGTAATCTTACCTTCATGCCTTTGCGATGGGGAATCCTTGGCGCTGGTTCGATTGCGCGTAAATTCGCCTCAGATCTCAAGATAATCAATGAGCGCGGTCGTATTGCGCACGAGATCACAGCAGTCTCATCACGAGATGAGAGTCGCGCTCAAGCCTTTGCGAGCGAGTTTGATATCCGTGACGCACTTGCTGGGTACCAATCACTTGCCGAACATGAAGATGTCGATGTCATCTACATCGCAAATGTGCATTCACATCATCGCGATGCCGTACTTCAGATGCTATCTGGAGATAAACACGTCCTCTGCGAAAAACCCTTCGCTATCAACGCAAAGCAAACAAAAGAGATGATCGAGTTAGCGCGCTCACGAAAACTTTTTCTGATGGAGGCGATGTGGACCAGGTTTCTCCCACATATTGTTGCTCTTCTTGATGAAATTAAGAACGGCGCGATTGGTGAGGTTATCTCTATCGATGCCGATCATGGTCAATGGCTTTACAAACGGCCCGATCATCGAGTACTTGACCACAAACTTGGCGGTGGCGCGCTTTTGGATCTTGGTGTGTACCCGATTACCTTCGCACATTTAATTCTTGGATTGCCCGCAAAATTCGAAGCAGTTGCAACGCTTGC
>RGOY01000209.1 GCA_010028225.1 Actinomycetota bacterium | reverse complement strand
AGATTCACTACCAACCTTCGTTGCGGCTGGTTTTGCTATATGCGGCGCAACTGCAATCGCTGCAATCTCCTCGACGTTTCTTCGGGGCAAAGTTGGTGAAGAACGAAAGTCTGTCGAACGTGATCTCTCTTATGCTGTCGGCGTAGTTGCACTCTGTGGAACCCTCTCTATTCTCGTTCTCCCTCTGGTCTCAAATTTGTTGGGGCTGACGGATGCGAGAGCGGGTGCATGGATTGGGGCCGCCGTTCATGATGTCGGACAAGTTGTCGCAACCGCATCCCTTGTTGGCGATCAAGCGCTAGAGCCAGCGATATTGGTCAAGTTGACTCGCGTTGTGATGCTGATTCCTCTGGTGATTCTTGTTCTTCAAATCAGCGCTAAGCAATCTGGCTCGAAGCCAAGCTCACTTGCAACAATTCGCTCCTCCTTTCCCACCTTTGTACTCCTCTTTCTCGTAGTTGCAGTTGTAGTCAATCTACTTTCACTAGATTCAAGTGTTATTGACGTGGGTAAAGAGGCATCAAAAGTTTTCCTTGCCTTTGGTCTCTTTGGGATGGGACTTGGCGTGAAGTGGAAATCGATTTCGTTTTTGGGTGCAAGGCCCGTCCTTGTCGGAGTCGGGTTATGGATTCTCTCAGCATCTTTCTCCCTCGCACTCATCACACTCGTCTTTTGAGACGCTCTATTACTCTCTGCTCATGAATTTCCTTTCACGAGAGGCGCAAGAATCTGACTTTGCGACAGTTCAAAGAATTGTCGATGCCAATCAAAAAGCGCTCAATCCTGATGAAATTTCATTTGGTGAGATGGAAGCAAAAGAGCTCCTGCAAGGCTTTTTTGACCCTTCTATTAATCGACTATTGAAAGTTAACGAGAATGATGAGTGGGAATGTCTCATCTCACTTCATCCAGACCTGGACCGCGAGCGCTTTTATCTTGATATCTATCGGACACCTTCGAGTTCGCTTCTACCAATAGCGCTAGAGATGGCTATTGATCTTGCGCGAGAGGCCAATCCAACTTTTCGGCTCTGGCCTGGCGTCCATTCTGCTGATTCTTATTATCAAGACCTCCTTGCTCAGAGAGGCTTCAAAGTTCTTCGCCGATATTGGTTGATGCAGATGAAACTCGGTTTACCGAGCCCGATCTCCTTGCCAGAGGGCGCAGAGTTGATCGAGGTAGGAAGTGACGAGCAACTTCTCTTTGAAATGTGGCAGATACAACAAGACTCCTTTAGCGAACACTTTGGTTTCATGCCGCGCACATTCGAGTCTTGGAGTAAGAAAATCATTCAAGGTTCACAGGAGAAGAATCAGAAGGCATGGATTCTTCGGATGAATGGCGAGGGAGTGGGATTTGTAGATTGTGATGACTCGCTCTTGCATGAAGATTCCGGTTATGTCGCGGGCTTGGGCGTGCGAAAGGCTTATCAAGGCCGCGGTCTAGGTGAAATATTGCTGCGCTACGCAATCAAGGAAAATACTGAAGCAGGAAGAGAGAAACTTGCGCTCAATGTTGATGCTGGCAATGAGAGCGGAGCGCTTCGGCTTTACGAAAAAGTCGGGATGAGCATCTCTTCAGAGTGGCATCAGTATGAGAATCCCAACTGGGCAATTTCTCAGGACCAGTCCTAAATAGTCGATGATGTCAAAGTGGCGCAACGTATCTTTTGATGAGCCAGGGGCAATTCCTCTCTTTATAGATCTTCACATCCAGGGGGCAGCGGGAGTTGATCTCACCCATCTTGAATCTGTTGATGAAGTTCATCGGGTGAGTAGGGCGCTGAAAGAAGTAGGTGTCGGGGCGTATCTTCCATCTTTAATCGCTGCACCAATCGAACGTCTCAAGAAATCTATCTCATTAATCGAATCGGCAAGGCGAGAAGAGCGAGATGACGGTGCGCAAATCCTTGGCATTCA
>RGOY01000208.1 GCA_010028225.1 Actinomycetota bacterium | reverse complement strand
ACTCATCACCTCATTCCTGGTGGGCCTTCTTTTTGCGATGATGAAAATGAGTCGCTTTGCATTAGCAAGAGGATTTGCGGGCCTTTACATCAACATCTTCCGGGGAATTCCAGCGCTGGTTAGCGTGATGTGGGTCTACTTTGGCTGGGCACTTCTCTTTGGAATCAACTTCACCGTTTACCAAGCCGGTGTCATTGCGCTAACACTTCTTTACTCTTCATTCTTCGCAGAAATTTTCAGGTCTGCCTTCGAAGCAATTCACAAAGGACAACGTGAGGCCGGAATGGCTCTAGGAATGACCCGCTGGCGAATTTTCCGTTCAATCCTTAGTCCCCAAGCGATGAAGATAGCAATTCCCAATGTCGGCAGTATGTATATTGGCATGATCAAAGACACTTCGACCTTTACCATCATAGGTATGACAGAGCTTGTCTTCATTATGCAGAACATCAACTCGACATATTTCCAACCATTCGTACTCTTCACTGCTGCCGCCGGGCTCTATGTGATGGCAGCTTTTCTTGTAGACCTACTCTTTCGCCTCTTGGAAGGCGGGCTTAGTTACCCTAACGTTGGTGCACTCAAAAGATTTCTCACTCGCAAGAAACGAGCTCAGGTTCAACAATTGATGGAGCTCCATCAATGAACCGATTTCTTGTGAATGGGAAAGAAGAAACCTACCTTCGGAAGGAATATAAATGCGAAAGAAGCTATCGCTTCTCCTTGCTGCAGCACTCTCGCTCTCTGTGATCATCACAGGTGCAGCTCCTGCTTCAGCAAAAGAAGACACCTCAAAGCTCAATCTCATGAAGAAGGGCTCTCTCGTCGTCTGTATGACTCTGCAGTTCAAGCCGCAGATGTATCTCACAGCGACCGGACGTCCTGCTGGCTATGACCCAGAGTTGGTCAAGCGAGTCGCTCGTGACCTTGGGTTGAAACTCGAAATCCGAAACACTGACTTCAACGGTCTCCTTGCTTGTATCGCTGCCAAACAGTGCGACCTAACGTCAGTCGGTCTTGGCCGAAACGCAACTCGCGAGCAGTCCATGACCTATGTCAAGGAATATGTCCCTTACGCAACAGTTCTTGGTACCCGACGTGCCGATGGAACCGCTGCAACAGTTGCGGCGTGGAACACTGCTGCCAAGAAGTTAACCTGCCTCAAGGGTTCGCTCTCTTGCACCAAGATCAAAGAGCTATTCCCGAATGCAACAGCTGTGGAGTTCCCAACTCAGGATGCATCTATTCTTGAAGTTGCCTCCGGCCGTGCCGACGGTGTGGTACTTGAAGCAAACCTGTTGGCTAACTACCAAGCAACGAACCCAGGTGTTCTCAAGAGCGTCAAGCTTGATAAGGACATCAATAGTTACTGGGGTTGGTGGACGGTACAGCTAGGTAACACCGCTCTTGCCAATCGATTGAAGGCGTGGCTCTGTGAGAAACAAGAGCAAGGCGTCTTGAAGTCAATCTATCGCCAGCAGATGGGCTATCCAATGGGTGCTGATCTGCCAGCCTGCACCGCGTAACAAAAGTAGATACACCACAAGGGGCGACTCGCCATGCGAGCCGTCCCTTGTGTACTTTATGTTCGAAAAGTTTTTGATTGCTTTTCAAGTCAGTTGCTTTTCTAGATAGTTGATTTTCGGGAGAGTGATTCAACTTTGATTGAGATGAGCCATCACGACATTGTCGTAATTGGCGGTGGCCCCGCGGGAATTGCTGCTGCATCGACTGCGGCATCGCTCGGGCTTACCGTGGCAATCATTGACGAGCGGGTTACATTCGGGGGCCAGATTTTCAAGCGGCTCGGTCAAGGCTTTGACCTTGAATCACCCGAAGTTCTTGGTAAGGACTACGCGCGTGGTGCACGACTGATCAAAGAACTCGATCAACCTTCAATAACTAAATTCACCGCCACAA